>SXRI01000350.1 GCA_005793615.1 Bdellovibrionales bacterium | reverse complement strand
CAGAGATGCAGAGGGAGGTTTGGCGGCGTGATGGTGGAAAGTGTACGCATGTTGCCCCTGATGGCCGGAGGTGTTCGTCAACGCATCGCTTGGAGTTTGAACATCGTGTGCCGTTTGCACTTGGCGGCGAGAGCACGCCGGAGAACCTTCGATTGATGTGCCAGACTCACAATGCGCACATGGCGAGACAAGCGTTTGGCATGGAATTCATGACGAAGGTTCAAGCGAAGGAAGCACGGCGGGATTGTTGAGGCAGACCCGGGAGGCAGACTCGGGAGGCAGACCCGGGAGGCAGACCCAGGAGCCGGACTCGGGAGCCGGACTCGGGAGCCAGAATCGCGAGCCGGACTCGGGAGCCAGAATCGCGAGACCTCGAACTCGGAGGCCCTGTCCGGAATACGAGGGACTTACATGCCTGGGATTTTGGAGACCAACATTTTCAAATCGTCGTTGGTCAGATATATGCCGGCGCCGGCAAATCCAGAGGCTTTCCCTGAATTTGAGGTCAAGTATTCGCCGCCACCCATAATATAGATACCATTAAAAATGGTGTAACGTGCAAAGGAGCGGAGATTGAAGTTGGAACTGAAATCAAGACCCTCAATCGTCAAACGCAGCTTGTGCCGTAAGAGATGATAATCAAAACCGACGCCGCCAGAGCTTTCGATAATTCCGCCGCGTAGGGTGAAGTCATAAAAATTCTTGGCGAAAAGTGCGTTGATCTTGATCTTAGAATCGAAGCGATTGTCCGTGCGTACGATAGTACTATTGCCGGTAGCGTCGGTTGTCGTGGTGGTAACTCTTTCATTTACACCACGCGAGTCGCTGACAATACCGATCTCATAATAACGATCTAAACCCGGCTGCAGTGTCAGCCCCAATGTCGCCTTGGAATCGCCGTTGAAAAGAAAGTAGTCGTGAAAGTCGAATCCGGTTTGCAGTTTGCTCGCGGCATCCAAATAAGTATTGATGTTGCTGACTACGCTGTTGACCTCTTCAACTGTCGTTTCATCATTGACGAGCTTGCCAATTGTCCCCTCGCCGCGATTGATCTTACCGGTGATCTGCTCGACATTGCTAAGAGTGCCTTCGATCTTTCTTAGACTCTTGAGCGCGGCTTTGAGTGATTCCTTTAAGCCGTCTTCACTCTCGTCGCTGACCAAGTCATTGATCGTCTCGGTAGTCTCATGAAGATCCGCAAGAATATCGCCAACCCGACCTTTATTCTCGCGAGTAATATCCGCAAGGTCCTTGGTGAGGGATTCAACGTTGGCAATGATCCGACCAAGCGGCTTGTCGGTATCGCCATCGGTTGCCGATTTGATATTGTCGGCAACGCCCGTCAACGTCTTGGTGATTCGTGAGACCTCAGCGATCAAGCGATCCACTGAGGCACGATCATCGACCACGAGAATCTGTTCACCACTTCTTAACGGCGGATCCCGCGGATCGCCAGGAACAATTTCGACGTGTTTGTCGCCGAGAATTCCATTCGGTCGAATTTCAATACGTGCCGATTTAGTAAGCGGTACTGCACCCTGCAAAACCATTTCAACCCGCGCAGTACCATTTTCCAGTTTGATCTCTTTAATAACGCCGACGTTGATGCCGGCCGTGGAAACGTTCGAACCCTTCACTAGGCCCGAAGCATCTTCGATGTAAAACCAAGCCTCTTTGGATGTGCCGAGGTAGCTGTGGTCGTTACTCACTCTGAGCGACATACCGGCGATGATGCCCGATACGATGAGCACCAAAAGACCTACTTTAAATTCCGGCGCCGCCAGCCAGTTCATTCCCGCTCCGAAGTTCTTTCTCGACGTCGATCACAAAAAGCCGCGATGAACAGCGACTACTCGCGACTCACCTCGATCTTTTCGTGTGCCTGACTCTCAATTTTGCGATGCACGCCTTTGGCAACAAACCGTTTTACCAGTTCGATGTCAGAGTGCAGAAAATCTTCCGGCGTTCCAAAAAGCAGAAGTTTTCCCGCATCGAGCATCGCTACGTTATCGGCAATTCGAAACGCAGCATAGAGGTCATGAGACACAACGATCGACGTCGTACCTTTCTTTAAATTATGCGTGCTGGCAATAAGATTATCCACCATTTCCGTAAGCACGGGGTCGAGGCCAGTAGTGGGCTCGTCATAGATCAAGATCTCCGGATCTAAGGCCAAAGCGCGTGCAAGTCCAACACGCTTACGCATTCCACCGCTCATCTCCGAAGGAATCTTGCCGTAGTGTTTCTCATCAAGACCAGCATCGTGCAATCGTCGCATTGCGATCTCGACCATTTGCGAGCGCGGCAGCTCTCGGCGATGTTCACGTAGCGGAAAGAGTACGTTTTCGAGCGCGGTCATATCATCAAAAAGCGCCGCATACTGAAACAACATTCCATAGCGTTGACGAAATTTCGTGAGTTGATCGGCTGTCATCGTGGTGATCTCTTGACCGAAGACCTTGATCGAGCCCGACGTTGGCTTGAGTAGACCGAGTATGTGTTTAAGCAAAACCGACTTGCCGGTTCCCGAGAACCCGATGATCACGGTGATCTCGCCCTTGGGAATCTGCAAGCTCATTCCGTTAAGGACAAAATCCTTGCCGTCGAAAGTCTTGCGTACGTCACTGACATCGATGGCGATTTCGTTCATCGCAGCAGTACTTCCTTCCAGTCGAGAAAGATCTTGATAATGTTAGTGGCGAAAAAATCAATAATGATGATCATCACCATACTTAAGACCACACCGCGATTGGTACTCGAGCCAACGCCGGCTGCGCCACCCTTGGTGTTATAACCGCGATGCGTGCAAATGATCGAGAAAAACAAACCGAACAACGCTGCCTTGAACAATCCCTGAAAAATGTCGGACGGTTTGATCCACACGTTGATGCGTTCCCAGTACTGCGCCTCATCCATTTCCAAAAGATGGATACAGATCATCCAACTGCCGATCATCGAGATGAAATCAAAGACCCCGCATAAGAGAGGCATCACCAGTACCGAGGCCAAGATTCGTGGACTGACCAGGTACTGCAAGGGATCAACGCCCATCACCTCAAGCGCATCAATCTGCTCGGTCACGCGCATAGTGCCTAATCTTGCCGCCATCGCGCCACCAGCTCTTGCCGCGACGATCAAACCGGTTAAGACCGGACCGAGTTCACGAAAGATCGCAAGAGCGACGATCGACCCGACCATCCCTGAGGCATTTAACTGCTTGAAACCGAGAAAAAGTTGAAAGGCGAGCGCCATGCCGGTGAAAACCGCCGAGAGGCAAATAATCGTAACCGATTGATTACCGACAAACTCCATATGCGAAATCAGTTCTTGAATTCGCAGAGGCTGACGAAAAATCAGACGAATCGATTTCGACGCAAATCCGGTGATCTCACCGACTTGATTGACGAAAACTCGGAGGCGCGCAAACAGCCAAATGAAGGCGAGGTCAAAAACTTGATTGAACCGCGTGCGCGCCTCAAGATAACTCATCCGACGTCACCTCTTGAATAGCGTTTTGGCACCCGAGCTCCCAAGCGAGTCAAAATCTCATAGGAAATCGTACCCGCACGTGCGGCCAGCTCATCCACGGAAAGCTGTTTTCCGATCAAAGTCACCTCGTCACCGAAAGTAAGACGCTCGCCGGGACGCGCCACATCAGTCAGGTCAATCATAAGATAATCCATACAAACCGTTCCGATAACAGGAACTCGAAACCCACGACAAAGGACTGTTCCGCAATTGGAAAGAGCGCGCATATAGCCATCGGCATAACCGATCGGCACGACCCCAACCCAACTTTCTCTCTGCGCACGCCACTGAGCACTGTAGGAAACGCAATCACCCGTTTTCAAATGATTGACCACCTCGACGCGACTTTTGAGCTGAAGAGCGGGTCTGAGCGATAATCGCAGCACGGCTCGGTCTGAGCCTTGCGCTCCGTAAATCGCGATTCCTGGTCGCGCCCCTAAAGGCCCGAAAGTTGCGCGGTCATACAAACTTCGCGCCACTTCACTGTGCATGAAAGCGCTCAACGCCGCTGAGTTCAAAGCGTGTGCGTGAAAGCGAAGTCCGCGAAAGGAAGCCAAGACTTTGGCAAACTCCGCGAATTGTGCGGCCGTTTCACCCTCTTTTTCGTCGGCATCGTCACCACGCAAAAGATGCGTGCACACACCCTCTAAGCGGAATTTAGGATGAGATTCCAACCAGGCTCTGATCCGCGGAGCTTCATCTACCGTAAAGCCGAGGCGATTCATGCCAGTATTGAACTTCAAATGTATCCGCAGCGAAAAATCGAGTTCAGTTCGCTCCGAAAGCGCTCTCTCTAAGGCTGCCACCTGGGACCAACAACTCACGACCGGCGTCATCCGCCATTCGAGCAGGGCGCGAGCACATTCTATTTCCGAGAATACACCGAAAACCAGAATTGAGAGTTGATCGCCGGCGGCCCTGAGCGCCGCCCCCTCTTCAATCGAGGCCACTCCAAGATGCGTGGCACCCGCTGAACGAAGTGTATTGGCGACCTCGACATCGCCATGCCCGTAGGCATTTGCTTTGACCATGGGACAAAAGAACGCATCCTCCTCAACCAATCTTCTTAGCGTATGAAAGTTGGCAGCGATCGCGTCTAGATCGATCTCCGCCACAGTTGGCCGGTACTGAGTGGAATCGGCAGTTGTCATCCGCGACCGCCACCGAGGCGCGGACTCAATGGCACCTCGACAGATAGAAAGTCTTGTTGAAATCCGGGAGGAGCTTTCGATAAACATACCTTGTTGCCACCGCTGTTTTTTACTTCGAAGAGCGCTTCGTCGGCACTCTGCAGAAGCATTTCGGCATCGTTGGCAAAGGACGGATACTCACTTACCCCACAAGAAACCGTGAGCGGTTCACGACCCTCGAGAATCGGAAATTTAGCAAGTTCTATGAAGCGGCGAAAACGCTCGGCCTTGATCGATCCACCGCGCACCGACGTGTGCGGCAACAAGCAGGCGAACTCCTCATGCCCCACACGCGCCACCACGTCATTGGAGCGAGTGGACTTTTTCAAAAGCCCGCCAACCGAGCGCAGGAGTGCGTCCATTTGTTGGGCGCCAAAATGGTCCTTCAATTCTTGGCAGCGATCGACGCTAAATACCATGAGGGTCACCGGCATCATCAAGCGCCGCGCACGCGCGATCTCATCATTCATGAGTTTGCTAAAGTGTCGTCGGCTGACCAACCCGGTTACCGGATCAGTCACATCGAGACTGTGCTTCTCCTTCAAAATCAAATTGCGCTTGTACGCCAAATCAAACATACGCTTGAGGCACACCACTTTACTGTCGCTGTCTTCTACTTCCACTTCATCAAGGATGATGAAAACACCGCGTACCTCGTCGCCGTCCATATGAGTAAAGGCGGAAAAGAGTTCGCACTTGAAAACTTCACGCACCATTTTCCTCATCCCAGGAAGCGTCGCAGGATGTTCAAAATACTCTTCAAGGGAGCGCCCGCCCTCTTTCTTGAGATCAATACCGAGTCCACGGAAAGTATCGTTCGGGAGAAGCGTCGCCCGCGAGAACAGAAGGGTCATGTGGCCGGCGAAATATTTAAAATATAAAACCGGCGTATCGGTAAGAGAGCGCGTCAGTCCCTCCATTAAGAGCATCACCGTTTCTTCGACATCTTTTTCATCATCGAAGTGCAACAGAAGTTTATTGAGAAAACGGTATTCGAGCGCGATCTTGTTCTCGGCTTCAGCTGTCTCCGCCTTGGCCAGAGCAAAATTCGAGTATTCTCCGGCAACTGATTCTGCCGAACTTTCTCGCTGCGCACCGGTTTTCGCCTCATAAAATTCTTTGATCTGTTCGGTTTCAAACTGAAAATAAAGGCGTCCGACAGCACGATCGATTTTCTGGATCAACTCGAGACTGGTCGGGAACGGGCGGTTGATCGTATCATAGACAAGGCCGCGGCTCACCAGTTGCAGTCCATGGAGCTTCAACGCCGCAGGCAGCGCGGCAATGACAAGAATTTCACTGCTGACTTCACGAATGGCGCCTAAAAAATCTTCCAATTCAGTTTCGAATCCCGAACTATCCACCACCACCACGTGCGGCAATGCCTCACGAATCACCGCCAAAGCCGAATCGAGAGTCGGATAAAACCGACTGTCGGTATAGCCAGAAGCTCTAAGAGAATCGGTCAATTCCTTGGCGGTTGCCGGCTCTCGGTCGACGACAAAGATTGAAAATTCCGCTCGGCGCTTTGCGACGTCCACGACTGTTAGCTCCTCACACGTGGTCTACGAACTTTCACACGAAACTCTTCCGGTCCTGAATCACGTACGGCATCAGTATCGGGTGCCGTTTCTGGCTTTGCCGGCGGTGTGGATTTTAACAGCGCCTCACTCTCGATTTCTGCCAGAGTTTTCATTACTGTTCCTTGTGCGAGGGGTTCTTTCGCCGACAAGGAAATGTTGGTGAATTTCTCATCTTCATCATCGAACGCATCATCATCACGATCAACGACCGCCGCACCCGCGGGCGGTTCAGTGGTCCGCTCCAATGGTGGCAACACATGTTTGGGTCGTTCGATAGTGGGGGGCGCCGCCGGAGCCGACACGGCCGGCGTTGGTGGCGGCACAGCGACCGACTCGAAAGGGGCATTGTGAAAAAGCTGCCGATCTTCGGCGGTCACTGGCAAGTTGAGATTAAAGGTAGCGCCCTCGCCCGGAGTGCTTTCGATTTCACACGTGCCACCCATCGATTTCACCGCCCTTTGAACCATCGCTAAGCCAAGACCGATTCTCCCAGGGGTTTCGAACGATTTGAAGAACGGTTCGAAGGCTTGCTCTTTCACATCACGAGTCATACCCACACCAGTATCAGTAACCGCGAGACGTACCCCTTGACTGTTTAACTCTAAAGTAACACGTAAATGCTTTTTGGAACGGGCGCGCATCGCCTCACAGGCGTTCGCGAAAAGATTCGCCAAGGCTACCTTAATGTCCTCAACCGTGCCACGAACTTTAGGCACATCATGTAGTTCACGGGCGACAAAGACACCATCGATCTTGAAGTCCTCTTCATGTTCCGCGAGTACCGCCTCTACGATCGCCTTCAGGTCAAGGGGCTCGATCTTTCTTAGCGGCGATAGCGGTTCAGCCCAAGTGGTCAACCGGTCGATGGCTTCTTTCGCACGCCGTGCTTCCCGCTCAATACTCTCGGCATGCGAGGCCACTTGCTGCGGATCACCCGCTTTCGAGCGGACCAGCTGTGCGTGCCCAAGAATCGCAAGCACTGGCTCTTTGATAACATTCACAAAGCCGGTTGCCAGCAGCGGTGATTTGCTCGCCGGCACAGTAGGGGCGTTCGCAGGCGGCGCGAGCGGTTGAGCTACCGTCAAAGCCACCGGCACAGCGGCGGGCACGGATGTGGGCTGCGAAACAACGCTGGCCTTGGTGTTTGGCATTGATGGTGGTTGGCGTAAACCCTTCTCGGCCACCGCGGTTGCGATCGTCTGCTCCATCTGCGAAACAAGATTACGACCGAGCAACCAAGTAATCAAAAGTCCCAAAAGTCCGACGGCACCAGCCGCGGTGAGCGCCGTGCGCATATGCAGCGAGATCAGTTCGAGGGTCGGCGCTAGTGGTGTGCTGATAACAGCATAGAGATTCGTACGATCGATGCGCTCAAAGTGGCCAAGTACGTCCCGTCTTTCGATATCCTGATAATTCCCCGAGGCCGAGGCTTTCTTGGTATTGATGATTTCCGCCACAATCGGGTCTTCGGTGAAAAGCGATCCGAGGTAAGCTTTGTTCACGTGCGAAGCGACGTAGCCCTTGTCATCGATAACATAAACTGTATTTGTTGAACCAATATAATCTTCAGTCAGATCGGCCAGCGGCGCTGCGGAAGTAAATCCCACGACCACGGCTTTTTTGCCGCCGCCTGCGGGTGCCGCCGCATAGTCAACAGAGTCTGGCAGAGCACCCACGCCAGAGGACGCGCCAGAAGCCGCTCCCCCTTGAATTTCGACCGATACCATAAGAGCATAGAGTGGCAAACCTTGGCGATCACTCAAGCGGGCCCAAAAGATCTCGCCGTCTCGCACCCGCGCATACGGCAAACTCTTCAGAAGAGTTGTCTCAAAGCCAGCGGGTAAATCTGCTTTTGGAGTCGATTGCTTTTCGACCCATGTGGGCGACCATTGATTCGGTTGATTCGATGTGAGCTGCACCAAGGCGATGGCATCATAATCGACAGGAGCCTTCATGCGCCCGGCTCCTAAAGAGGCGCGGCCAGCAGCAAACTTAACCAAACGCCCCTTCTGCTCATCAAGGCGCTCTTGTGTGAGGCGTTTAAGTGGAGCCACCTGCTTCATGGCAGAATCAGCAATGAACCCGAGCTTGTCTTGTACTAAGAGCGCGCGAGTTTTCCATACGACCGCCGAAATCGCGCCCGTCAGGACAAGAAAAACCAATAGAGCCAGCTTCATCTGAATACGCATACTCGCCACCACTCCTTGGTAGTCAGTTGCCATTGGGTCTCAGTCTAGGGAGCCAGCGAGCCGGACACCCATCCGTGACGTATTAACCGTCGAAAATTATTCTACTTTTATGAGCAGGCGGTTGCAAATTTCAATTTACGTTTACTCGCCGACAAATCTGACGCATCGACCCAACGAGACCCTCGAAACACTCGACGAAGGTACAGACTCTCGCTATTCTCCCCCGCCAATAAAGCCCAAGGCCTAAATGGTGAGGATTTTTCTCCATGGCAACGCCCCTTTCGACGCCCAGTATGCCGACCAGTTCGACGAAGAATACGCAGATCGAAACTTGCGATTTCTTGGTGATCGGTAGCGGCCTTGCGGGTCTTGCCTATGCACTTAAAGTTGCGGATCAAGGCCGAGTGCTGATCCTTTCGAAGAGCGCAGCGCCGGCTACAAATACCTCGATGGCCCAAGGCGGAATAGCTGCCGTCATGTCTCCTGACGACAGTTTTGAGAGTCACGCCCGCGACACTTTGACCGCCGGCGCCGGCCTCTGCCACGAAGATGTGGTGAAAGCCGTGGTGCACGCGGCACCTCAACGAATCGAAGATCTTCTTAAGTGGGGAGTTCATTTCGATGTTAAGGATCAAAAAGGCGCATCGTTAGATCTGACTCGCGAGGGCGGGCATAGTCATCGACGAATCCTGCACGTGCAGGACCATACCGGCCTCGAAATCCATGAGTATCTTCTGGCGCTGGCGCTTGGCCATCCGAATATTGAGATCAAAGAGTTTCATTTCGCCATCGACCTGATTCTTGATCGCGACTACAAACCTTTTTCAGTGCATCCGCCTCGCTGCGTGGGGGCACATGCGTTTGATCGCAAGAACCAGACTGTCGTCGATATTTTCGCGCGGTTTACGATGTTGGCAACGGGCGGCGCCGGCAAAATCTATAATTACACTTCGAATTGGAGTGGCGCGACCGGTGACGGCATCGCCATGGCTTATCGAGCTGGCGCGCGCGTGGCCA
Source organism: Bdellovibrionales bacterium (assembly GCA_005793615.1). GTDB lineage: Bacteria > Bdellovibrionota > Bdellovibrionia > Bdellovibrionales > JAMPXM01 > SXRI01. The sequence goes on along the minus strand of SXRI01000350.1, from coordinate 1,105 downwards.
ATCTCGAGTTCATGCAGTTTCATCCTACGGTGCTCTATCATCCCAGCGCCCGCAACTCCCTTATCACCGAGGCCGTACGCGGTGAAGGTGGCGAACTGATCAACGCCTCTGGCGAAGCTTTCGCTAAAAAACAACATCCGCTTGGAGCCCTTGCTCCGCGCGATATTGTGGCGCGAATCATCGACGCGGAAATGAAGCGCACTGGGGCGGAATGTGTGTACCTCGATATCAGCCACAAACCCGCAGATTTTATTCGCGAGCGTTTTCCTGTTAACTACGCCAAGTGCCTTGAGTACGGCATTGATATGACTAAGCAACCGATTCCCGTGGTGCCGGCTGCACATTTCTTATGTGGCGGAGTCATCACTGACCTGAATGGCTGCACCGACATCGCTGGGCTTTTGGCCGCTGGTGAAACTGCGTGTACCGGACTGCATGGAGCCAATCGCCTGGCAAGCAACTCCCTGCTCGAATGCTTGGTGTTCTCGCATAATGCCGCCCAGTTCACGCTTCAACATCTAACGGAGTTTGCACCACCTCAGTTTACGACAAGCACATTTGCTCTTAACGGAAAAACCACCGGGCAGAGCAACGAAGATGAAATGATTGTGATTTCACACGTGTGGGACGAGATTCGCCGTTTGATGTGGAACTACGTCGGCATCGTACGCTCTAACCGCCGACTCGAACGCGCCAGTACCCGCCTGCGCAACATCCTCCATGAAGTCGCTGACTATTACGGCCATCTGACACTTCATCCTGACATTATCGAATTGCGCAACTTAGCTCTCGTCGCCGATCTTTCCGTACGATGCGCTCTCGCCCGTAAAGAGTCGCGCGGTATCCACTACAATATTGACTACCCGCAAAGCGACGATAACGACATTCGTGATACCATTATTCCGCCGCGCGGTTTCAATACTTAACTCCTAAAAAGAGTCAAAACTCTATTGTCGCAAAACACAACCTGGACTTGCGAAACTCTAGTACCATCCTAAACTGTCACCATTGATTTTTGTGGACCTTGCTTTCCAATGTAGGAGAGAGGATCAATGATGATACTCAAGAGTGAATCCCCAAGCCGGCCTGGAGTATGGCGACAACT
>SXRI01000020.1 GCA_005793615.1 Bdellovibrionales bacterium | reverse complement strand
GGACGCACTGTTGGAAGAAAATGAGTGCGATCGAAGCGATTGCGATCAAAATAAAGCGATAATTCACTCGGCCTTCTTCAGAGTTCCACATGGCGTAATGCTACTCAATACTAAGGTATTTCGACAAGATTTACTCGTGCCAGGCGCCATTTCTCACGGCGTTTTTGTGGTAACAACTGTCTAAAGGATGTTCAGTCATTTCGGATCGAAATCCATTGTGAAGGCAGCTCGACATCAAAAATAAGGCCAAACATCAATTTAGAAGCACCTTGCTGGTTTATTTTGGCGTGTGGCATTCCGCTATCAGACGAAGAAAAGGATCCTCGCAATTTAAAAGGAAAATTAGGATGTCGAAATTTGTGTCTCTCTCAATTCTCGCCTCTATCTCTATTCACTCTGACCACAAAGAAAATCAAGTGAGTGTTTTGCCCAGCCGACAAAAAATGGGCTGATAGCCAATGGATTGGTAGAGCGCTCGCGCAGGTAGATTGAAATTAGTCACGTTGAGCTGAATGTGGCGTATGCCCTGCCGAAGAAGCAATCGTTCGGTTTCGGCCATCAACGCTTGTCCAATTCCGAGTCTTCTCTGCTCAGTCGACACGACAAGTTCGTCAATAAAGGCGTGGTACCTTCCCAGGTCTACCAGATACGAAATTTCCTGAACTTCGTAAATACAAAAGCGCACAAAAGCCACAGGCTTATCGGCTATGGTAGCAACGAGGCTGGTTACCAGCGGATCTTTCATGAAACTTTCGAACAGTTTCTGAATTTCAGCGGTAGAAGGTTTTCGGAAAAGATCCGGTCTTTGAGTGCGATGAAATTCCTCACTCTGAAAATAGAGCTGGATCATCTCGGGAAGGTCATCATCCGTCGCAACTCGAATTGCGAATGGGCTCTTGTTCATAAGTGACTAATGCCATCGTCCGCGGCAGTCGGCAAGCCCTTAAGGCTGGAGGTGTTTGAAAGCGCCTTTAGGTGGTTGCAGTCGAGTAGAGCCTTCAAAAATAGCCTTTGATTGCAATTAATTGTTCAATGAGAAATCCCGTGCGAGTAGCACTCGATGATCCGGCGTCAAATCGAGCCTGAATTCCAACTAGGCGAAGCAAGGCTTCGAGTGCCAAGTGTTCATTCAAAAAATAACCGATGCCTCCTTGCAACCCAGGAAAGGTACTTACTCTCTCCAGTGAAACGGAAGCCTGGGTAATCGAAACCTCAGAGAAGTTGAGGCCAAAGGGTACGTAGACCTGTTGCCAGCGATAGAGCGCATTCAGATAGTAGGTTCTCACTGAAATTTCGGTGTCGCCGCCGATGCCGACGAAAGCAGGAACAGAATCGCTCGCATTCTTTATTTGTTTCGGTGAGTCCTTTGAAAAACCGCAATTCACACCCCACATATGCGGAGCCAAATACGCGGCTTCAAATGCAAAGTGTAGAGAAGAACCAACGGAGTGGTGCAGAGGTTTACCATCAGTTGACATCATGGGGAGGCTCAGTGCGCCGCCACGGTAGAAGCCCAGAGCTCCGCCGACATACCATTGGCGGGAACCTGATGGAGAAGTGAGCGAAGGCGAGGTGTCAGCGTATGTCTGCAAGGGAGCGCAAAGTAATCCAAGGATCGTTAGCACAATTTGCCAACCAAATTTTCCTACTTGAATCTTCCTAAAGGCGTTGCATTGCATCTCCATATAGAGCCGGTCAGCGAGGCGGCTTTTGACCATCATAGCGCTACTTGCGGCATCGTAGGGTTATTTCGTTAAGTAGCTGATGATGTTGTTGAGAGTAACGAGCTTGCCGTAGTCACTTTCAGGAATCTCGATCCCGAATCTTTTGTGGACCTGCACAAGAATGTTGAACGCGTCAAGAGAGTCAATGTCGAGGTACTCGCGAATCGGGGCGTCTGCGGGCAGTGAATTCAGATCGGCCTCCGGCGCGAAATTGTGCAAAATTTCAAAAAGGGCTGCTCGCATGGCTTCAGGAGTTTGGAGGTTGGTATTCATAGGTTCTCCGGATGTTGCAAGAGCTGAGCGATTTTGACAAGAAAAAGTCCGCCACGGTGGCCGTCGCTTGCACGGTGATCTCCGGCAAGAGTAGTTTGCACGGTCTGGCGAGCGGAAATCTTTCCGAAGCCAACGATAGCAACCTGCGGTGGATAAATGACGCCAAAGACACTATCAACACCCTGTTCTCCGAGATTGGTTACGGTAATAGTTGCATCCGAAAACTCAGAGCTGCGTAGCGAGCCGCTCCGTGCCCGCAAAACCAGGTCGTTAAGCTCGCGCATCAGAAGACCGAGATCTTTTTTATCCACGTCATGTATGGCTGGCGCCACAAGTCCGCCTTGACGAAGTGAAATAGCCACGCCAACGTTCACGGCTTGACTCGCCTGAAATCGACCATCTAACCAAAAGCCATTGACTTCAGGAACACTGGCAACGGCCTTGGCCACGGCTTTAAGAAGTAAAACCGCGTAGATGATCCGATCTTCCATCGGTCGTTTTGCATTTTCCTCGCTGAGCCAATCGAGAGAGGGCTTCAGATCTACTTCGTTGCCGAGGTAATAGTGGGGGATTTCTCGTTTCGACCGACTCATTGCCGCTGCAATCACGGCCCTCATAGCTTCGCGATTGTCGCTAACCCGGAGAGTTGTTTCGCTGGCGGCCTGGTGAGCAAGCTTGCGTGCTCGATGTGAGAGGTGCGGGTGCTCAGCAACCTGAGGAATGGCGGTGACGGCCGTCTCATTCGTTGCCCGCAGCAAGGCCATCGGCGCACCTACTGCCATTTCCGTCTGGGGATCCACCAATAACCGTTCAACTATTCCATCTTCAAAAATCTCAACGTCAACTGCAGCTTTTGGTGTTTCGACAATGGCGACTATTTGACCTCGCTTAACATGATCACCGGGCTTAACCTTCCACTCAATTAACCGGCCTTTATCCATATCTGCGCCAAGCGATGGCATTTTGAACTCAAACATGATGGGCAACCACCCTTCTGATTGCAGCTTTAATTGTTTCGGGCTGGGGAATCGCGGCCTCTTCAAGATGCCGCGGATAGGGGATCGGGACCTCAAGAGTGCAGACGCGCTCTACGGGTGCGTCGAGTTCATAAAAACCCTCCTCCATGATTCGGGCCATGATCTCAGCAGCAAGACTTCCAGATTTCCATCCTTCATCTACGATGACCGCGCGATGAGTTTTCGTGAGAGAAGTAACGATAGTTGCCATATCAAGAGGGCGAAGCGAACGAAGGTCAATGACCTCTGTAGAAATTCCCTCGCTTGCGAGCTCCTCGGCGGCGGTGAGTGCTTTAATGACCATGGCACCATAAGTAACAAGAGTGATACTGCTTCCGGCTCTTCGAACCAGCGCCTGATTGACTGGTGGTATCGCTTTTTCGGGAAGGTGACCTTCGAGATTAAACAGGCTTGCATACTCAACAATCAAAACGGGGTCGGGATCATAGAGCGCGAATTCAAGCATGCCATAGGCATCTTCGACCGATGCCGGAGCCAAGATCTTTATTCCGGGAATGTGAGCGAACCATCCTTCGAAACTATGAGAGTGCTGGGCCGCGAGCTGCCTGCCAGCGCCGCTAGTGGTACGCATGACAAGAGGAACACTGATTTGACCGCCGGACATATGTCGCAAAGTGGCGGCGTTATGCACCAATTGATCGAGAGCCAGAAGCGCAAAGTTTATAGTCATAACTTCAACGATGGGTCGCATACCCATCATCGCAGCACCAATGCCGGCACCGACAAAGGCATTTTCCGAAAGTGGCGTGTCGCGAATTCGTTCAGGTCCGAATCTTTCATACAAGCCCTTACTGACTGCGTAGGCACCACCATAGGCACCAACGTCTTCACCCATGAGAAAAACACGGGGATCACTTTCAAGGGCTTTCAAAAGACCAAGGCGTAAGGCTTCACGGTAAGTCATTTGGAGGCCTCCAGAGTGTATACGTCGCGAGTCAACATTTCCACGGGTTCAAACGTGCCGCTCTCAGCGAACGCAACCGCACCTTGTACTTCTTCCCTAACTTTCGCCTCAAGATGTTCGATCTGCGCATCGTCGAGTACACCCTGTTTCTTAAGAATGGTTGAGTAGGAGACGATAGGGTCGTGCGCGCGCCATTTTTCGATTTCACTTTTGTCTCGATAGAGGTCGGGATCGAACATCGAATGAGGGCGAAATCGATACGTTTGCAATTCAAGAAACTGCGGGCCCTGACCTTCGCGAATTTTACAGACAGCTTCGCGGGTCGCTTTTTCGACGGCATCAACGTCCATGCCATCAATTTTATGTGCAGCAATTCGATAACCTTTTGCCTTGAGTGCAAGATCGGTCTCTGCTTGGTGACGGTGGAGCGCTGTACCCATGGCGTAGAAATTATTTTCGCACAAAAACAGAACCGGCAATCGCCAAAGAGCGGCAAGATTGAGACTCTCATGAAAAGCTCCTTCGGCCACGGCGCCGTCACCAAACAGACAAGCCGCAAGCGAGGTGCTAGGACCCATTTGAGACGAAGGACGCAGCTTCATGGCCAAGGCCATGCCGACAGCGAGAGGTAGGCCACCGGCAACAATCGCATTGCCACCGTAGAACTTACGACTGATGTCGAAAAGGTGCATAGAACCGCCGCGCCCATGGCTGCACCCCTCCACCTTTCCATACATCTCGGCCATGATTGAATTCATGGAAACGCCGCGAGCCAAAGCATGGCCGTGCTCGCGATAGGTCGATACAACGGCATCATCGGCGTTGAGAGACGGCATCACTCCAGCAGCGATAGCCTCTTCGCCGATGTAGAGATGAAGAAAGCCACGAAATTTTCCGCTGCTATAGAGTTCAGCCGCTTTTTCCTCAAACTGTCGGATGCGGATCATTTGGTGCAGTAGGTGCGGTAGGTGCGGTAGATTGACACGGTCACTCATAGTGCAGTCTCCAGTGACGAGAGATCCCCCTCGGGTAAACCAAGTTCGCGAGCTTTCAATAGTCGACGCATAATTTTTCCGCTACGGGTCTTTGGTAAGTTAGCGAGAAACTCGATCTCCTTCGGTGCGATGACGGGGCCGAGGCGCTTGCGAGCGTGCCCAAGAATCTCAAGGCGAAGTGCATCGCTCGCTTCAAATCCAGGTTTAAGTGAAACGAAAGCCTTAAGAGTTTCGAGCGCAATGGCGTCGGGTTTTCCGATCACACCGGCTTCCGCGACCGCTGGATGCTCCATCAACACACTCTCAACTTCAAATGGTCCCACCAAGTGCCCAGCGGATTTGATGACGTCGTCCATTCGTCCGACAAACCAAAAATATCCGTCTTGATCGCGCATCGCCAGATCTCCGGAAAGGTAGAGTTCACCGACAAAACACTTTTTGTACCGATCTTCTTGATTGAGATAGCCGCGAAACATCGATGGCCAGCCACTCTTTAGCGCCAGCTCACCAGTCTTTCCTGGTTCTGTGAGGATTTTTATAGTGTCTTGGGATTCACGATCGACAATGACGGCCTCGACCCCCGGAAGGGGTTTACCCATGGAGCCCGGCTTGATATTCATTGCCGGATAGTTTGCAATCATGATGCCTCCGGTTTCACTCTGCCACCAATTATCGTGGATAGGGAGACCGAGTACCCGTTTGCCCCAGTGTATCGCCTCGGGGTTCAGGGGTTCGCCCACGCTTGCAATAAATCGAAGATTACTTAAATCAAATTTTTTGGGGATTTCTGCTCCAGCCCGCATCAACATGCGAATTGCAGTGGGCGCAGTGTACCAGACAGTGATCTTCTCATCCTGTAAAATTTTGTACCAGCGCTCAGGATCAAAATCGCCCTCGTCAACGACGGAAGTCACACCATGCATTAGTGGCGCGATGATTCCGTACGATGTGCCGGTGACCCATCCTGGGTCGGCGGTACACCAAAATATATCGTCGGTGTGAAGATCGAGAGCATAGCGACCGGTCATGTAGTGCATGAGAGCCGCACCATGAACATGCATCGCGCCTTTGGGGGTTCCGGTGGTGCCACTTGTAAAGTGCATGAGCGCAAGATCGTTCCGAGTCGTATCAGCAATCCTGTATTCCGAACTGGCCGCGCTCATCTCGCTTGAATAGTCATGGCAATTCTCAGGAATCGTGTAGACCCCACTCTCGCTCACCAATAAAACGAGTTTTAGATCTTTAAGTCGTTCGCGAATAGGCAGGACTTTTTTAGTGTATAATTCAGGTGTCGTCACGAGCACTCGAGCCTTAGTTTGCTTCATGCGATTGAAAATTGGCTCTTGCCCGAATGCGGAAAAAAGAGGACTCACCACACAGCCGGCACGAAGCGCACCAACGACCGAAAAATAAAGTTCGGGCACTCGTCCAAGAAGCAAGAAAACCGACTCGCCGTTATCCACTGCAAATTTTCGCAGTATATTTCCGAAGCGATTCGCGCTTTGCTGAAGATCGAGGTAGGTGAAAACACGAGTTCCACCACGGGAGTCGCGACAACGTAGAGCTTGGCGATCGCCTCGTCCTAAGTTGCAGTGACGATCTATCATGAAGTACCCGATGTTAAAGCGCTGAAGCTCATCGACGGGTCGGCCACTCTGTAGCTCGTCCTCGATATCCGACCACCGAAACTTCTCGCGAACCTCGTCATAGTTGGTGAGGTTAGGACAAATTCTCATCTTCAACCACCAGAGACTGGCATCGGGTCCTTGACACACTGATTCAGCCGCCCCTATGGCTATTATTGCTCCTAATGTGCAATTGCATCCTCAATGCCATCGCTGAATTGGGCTAGTTTGCTTATGTCCAAAAATTCGAGCACTTTAGAGTCTTAGCGGTCTCAGTGCGAGTCTTTTTGTCTCGTGAATTGCGGGGACATGGTCCACAATATAAATTGTTTATTATCGAATTTTGGCATTCTGAGTAGCCCCTCGACGGCCGAGGAATCAAGGGTGTAATATGTTGTTGAGAGAAGGGGTTCGATGTTCGAGTTATTGCTTCAGTCATTTTGGTTTCTCCTTCCCGCGGGGGCCGCGAATATGGCACCGGTACTGGCCGCTCGCCTTTTTCCGGGCTGGCGTACTCCACTTGATTGCGGAAAAACTTTTCAGGGAATTCGAATTCTTGGCGATCATAAAACCGTTCGCGGTTTGACAGCCGGTATCTTTGCCAGTGGACTGGTATTTTGGTTTCAAAAGGAATCGTCGCTCTATTTCGTCACTTCTGACCAGATGATTTATCCGGGCTTTACTGATGCACCGATTTGGTTGGGCCTATGGATGGGTTTCTGTGCGCTGAGTGGCGATGCGATCAAAAGTTTCTTCAAGCGTCGACGAGGACTTCGTCCGGGAGAGAGCTGGATTCCGTTCGATCAAATCGATTGGATGATCGGAACGTTAATTGGTACGAGTTGTCTCATTGATCTTTCGTTAGTACATATTCTGGTGGTTTTAGTTTTGTCTTTTTTTGTTTCTATATTGGCGCACGTCATTGGATATTTTTTGAAAATAAACGCTGACCCGCTGTAAGTAGGGTGTGAATTTCTTAACTTGCCCTTTGCGGGTTCACTTCGTAGCTTGTTTTCATGAAAAACCTAGCGAAGCACTTTTTATTCTGTTTGGCAGTGGTGAGCTCGAGTTCGGCACTTGCTTCTATCGAGAATGTAGACGGAAGGGTGTGGAGTTTCGATTCCGAGAGTACTCCGATCCGCGTTCATTCAATCCTGCCGCAGGCGGGAGCTATTGATACCAAAGTTACGATAACGGGTCAGGTGCGAAATTCGGACCAAGGCGCCCGACCAAATCGGTTCCATTCCGCCCGGTCATTTCGGTTCGATGGCGCCCGGGTAAATCGGATCAATCCGCCCGGCCCGCAGCCTAATTGTTAGGCAAGTGACGCGAAACAACATGT
>SXRI01000349.1 GCA_005793615.1 Bdellovibrionales bacterium | reverse complement strand
ATCGCCCAGATGATCTTCATCACCGAGGATATCGCTCAAGATAGCAACACGATCGCCCTCTTTAATAAGACCCATGGCGATACCCGCGACATTACCTTTGATCGGTACACCTGCGTCGAGAAGCGCCAAGATGCCTGAGCAAACCGTGCCCATCGACGACGAGCCGTTAGATTCCAAAACTTCGCTCACGATACGGATGGTGTACGGAAACTTTTCGAAATCCGGCACAACCGCCTTGATCGCACGTTCAGCCAAGTTACCATGACCGACTTCACGGCGGCTCTGGGCACCGACGCGTCCGGTTTCGCCAACCGAGAACGGCGGGAAGTTGTAATGGAGCAAAAATTTACGTTTCTCAGTTCCGCCGAGTGCATCGATCATTTGCTCATCGTCACCAGTGCCGAGAGTGACCGTGCCGAGAACCTGCGTTTCACCGCGGGTGAAAAGGCCCGAGCCGTGGGCTCGCGGCAACAATGCCACTTCGCACACGATCGGACGAACCGTCGTCGTGTTACGGCCATCGATACGAACCTTGTCATCAAGGATCATGAAACGCGCCACTTTGTACTTGATGTTCTCAACGATCGTTCCGAGCTCTTTCTTACGAGCCGCCGCCAAATCTTTATCGGTGATCGTCTTAACGAATTTCTCTTCGGCTTCTTTTTTAGCCGCATCAGCCGCAGCATAGCGCTCGAGTTTCTCGCGAATACGTAGAGCCGCATTGATCTTCGGCGTCAGGAAGGCTTCGACTTCTTTCTCGAAACCTTCATCGATCTTCGCCGGAGTGAATCCGCGCTTAGCTTTATTACCGAACTTCTGACGAAGTTCTTCGATCGCACTGAACACGACACCCATCGACTCATGCGCGAATTTAAGAGCAGACAGAGCATCCGCTTCGCTCACGAATTTGGTTTCGCCTTCAACCATCATGATACCGTTACGAGTGCCGGCAACGATCACATCCATGTCGGTTTCAGCAAGCTGCGTGCTCGATGGGTTGGCCACGAACTGACCACCGATTCGCGCGATCTGAACCGCAGCCGTAGGGCCATTGAACGGAATGTCGCTGATATGGAGAGCCGCCGAGGCGCCAACCGAGGCGAGGATTTCAAGAGGATAAGTACCGTCGTAGGAAAGAGTCGTCGCGATCACCTGGGTTTCAAAACGATAGCCTTCAGGAAATAGCGGACGAATCGGACGGTCAATCAATCGAGCCGTCAAAGTCGCGTTCGCCGTCGGGCGACCTTCACGTTTAAAATAGCCACCGGGAATTTTTCCGGTTGCATAGAATTTCTCTTGGTATTCGACAGTCAGCGGAAAGAAATCGAGTGTCGATTCACGCCGCGAGCTCACCACCGTTACCAGCACCATATTGTTGCCGCTGGTGACAAGCACCGAACCATCCGCCTGTTTCGCCATGCGACCGGTTTCGAGGGTGACTGTTTTTCCGCCGATTGTATATTGGACCGTGGTCTTATTGAAGTTCATCTAAAAACTCCCTTTTTTTTCAAACAATCTCGTTCATTCGAGATTGTGCGACTCACGCCCGGCCTTTCATTCGTTGGTATTCGTTTGGTTTCGACATTTTTGGATTGTTGGGATTTCCCCAGGGAAATCAATCAGCACACTCAAGCCACACAGCATCGATAAACTGGATTCTAAAACTGAGCGGAGGAGCTGACAAACTTCACTTGAGATACCCCATCCTCCAAGCCGACCCTGCGAACATCCGGTTCATGACCGGCGAATAATCAGTGGGCGTAATTCATTGGTTACAGAAACTAAAAAACAAATGGCTACTTCGCCACCAGTGTAGCAGCGAAGAGCCAAAGAAAGCAAAATTACTTACGAAGTCCGAGTTCACCGATCAGAGTTGTATAGGTCTCGTGATTGGTTTCGCGCAGATAAGTCAAAAGACGCTTACGACGATTGACGAGTTTTACCAGGCCCATGCGGCTGTGTTCGTCTTTTTTGTGCGTTTTAAAGTGCTCAGTGAGCTCACGGATTCGGTAAGTCAGTAGCGCGATCTGAACTTCGCTGCTTCCGGTATCCATCGTCTTGCGCTGGAACTTCTTGATAACCTGTTCTTTCTGGTACGTGAACAATGCCATGATATCCTCCTCAGGATTTGCGAGCGGAGTCGCTCTGGTTAATCGCTCTAGCTAAAGAGCCACGACTCCAATTTGTTGAAACTCAAAAAGATCGGCCCTCGTAACCCTATCGGGCTGTTGCGGCTGGCAGTCGCAACCGAGAGCACGGCTCTTTTCTACGTGTTTGCAAACACATAGCCGAGTGAATGCATTTGGTCAAGGCAGCAAGACAAGATTCAAAGCTAAGGTTTTCCCTGATGATTTTTCGATTCTAACGTGATACGTCGAGGCAGTTTGCTTGGGTTTTAAGCACTCTCATTCTACCGAATGAGACCAACTTATTGCCCATAACCTATTAAAATAATTAAGTAAAAATACATTTATTCACTTTAGGAGATTGATTGAGATGAAACGTTTTTCCAGATTTGCCAAGATGGTTTTGGCCGGCAGTGCAGTGATTTGTGGCCTCGATTCGACCGCTTTCGCTGGCGGAGCCATGCAACCGATTAAGGAGATTTTTGAACCCAAGGGTAATTTTCCCACGGATAAGTTCGTAAAAGTGGCAGTGATTCAATGGGCCCCGCCCGACGCCATCCTCACCAAATCAAGAGCTGAGGCAAGCAAGATCAAGACCCGCAATCGCAAACTCTTAGCCGAACAGATTCGCGAAGCTGCCGGAAAGGGTGCTGAAATCATCATCACCTCTGAGATGGGCGTGATTGGCTATCCTGATATTCCAGGTCTTCCACCGGAAGATATGAACTTCCGCACGCGTGAAGAAATGGAGCCGTACACCGAGACCGTTCCAGGACCTTCGAGCAAATTCTTTGCGAAACTGGCTCAGGAACTTAACGTTACCATCCAGTTCGGTACCGCCGAAGTTGTTGGTGAGAACTTCCATAACGCTGCGATTGCCGTGAGTCCGACTGGCGAGATTCTCGCCAAACACCATAAAGTCAGCCTCTTTGGTCCTGAACACAATTACTTCACACCCGGGAAAAGTGGAACGACCTATGAGACTCCCGCAGGGAAGTTCGGCATGGCTCTTTGTGCAGACATCTACAACGGCACAGTCCTTGACTCGTACCTTAAAAATGGAGTCGCCGCGGTTGCACTCAGTACATCGTGGGATCAAATGAATACCGGCTGGGGTTTCTTTCAGAGCGCCGCTCAGCAGACAAAAGCCTACGTGCTTGCAGCTAACCAACCGTATTTTCCTGATTCAGGCGTGATGTTCCCGAACGGCGAGGCACAGTCGCACATTCGTCAGAGTATCGGCATTGCCTACGGCTATTTGCCACGAGTTACCCTTACCGGTCGCTAAGGTCCATCTTTGATCGAATGATAGAGCGACTCTCGCGGAGTCGCTCTTTTCAGCTGCGTCCTTTATCAGAAGGCCCCGGCAAATCTACCGAGCGACATTATTGCCATTCGATGATAACAGCACCCTGCACACCCACGCCGCCGTTGCCGCTGCTGTTGCCGCCGCCGCCACCGCCCGAGCCAAAGCCATTTCCTACTCCGCCCGGCCCGCCGCCACCGGTACCTCCAATGCCAGCAGGTCCCATCGCCGAACCGCCATCACCGCCATTACTCGCAGTTCCGGAGCTACCGTTCGCGCCCATGGTGCCCGTACCGATTCCCCCTTGAATATTGGTGCTAGTACTCCGACAAGAAAGTTTCTAGCCGTTTTTTAGAGCCCGCTTCTTCGCGGGTTTGACTCTTTGCAGTAGCAACATGTTTTTGTTCTCGATTATCCATTCAAATTCCTCGCCTTTTTCGATCTCGAAACT
>SXRI01000348.1 GCA_005793615.1 Bdellovibrionales bacterium | reverse complement strand
TTGCTGCCAGTGACGTAAGGGCGAGAAGTGCATTAAAAAATCCAAGATATCGCGCTCAGTACTTGAAGGAATCTTCGCGCTTCGCTCAGCCTCTTCGCGCTTCTTCTGCTTTTGATGTTCAACGAACTCAGGCGGATTGATGTACTCATCCATATAATCGCGATTCACCTTCAGAAGCGCGACTTCGGATTGCTTACGTTCTTCTTCTTGCCGGTCTTTCTCTGTCGATTTCTTGATATATGGGCTGTAGCGATCGATCAGGTTTTCAAGCGACAAAACACTATCAATAAAGTTCTCGACGGTATCAATGCCATAGCGGTCCATGTAACGACGAATGCGCGTCGCATGGTTCGCCATTGCATCCATCATTTTGCGATTGGTCGGAGAGAACCACTGATTGTTCTTAAAGAAATCGCAGTGGCCATACACATGGGCCATCACCAACTTCTGATCGACCATGCGGTTACCTTCCATCAGGTAGGCGTAGCAAGGGTCGGTATTAATCACCATCTCGTAAATCTTTGAGAGACCGTATTCGTAAGATTTCGAAAGCTGCTCGTACTCCATCCCGAAACGCCAATGTGGATAACGCACGGGAAATCCGCCATAAGCCGCAAATTGATTGATTTGATCGTAGGTGATCAACTCAAAAATAGTTTCAAAGCAATCAAGTCCATAGCTCTCGGCGATTTTGAGGATCTTAACCCGGGCGCGCTCGAGTTCAGGAGTGAGGTTTGCCATCTCTTACTTACCCTTCCCGAGGAAATCCTTGATCGACGACAAAATTTTATCGCGACTTTCAATTTTTGAGACCACCAGCTGTTCCTCATTCGGAAATTCACGCTCGAGGTCCTTTAGAAACTGGCCGCTACCATACTTAGATTCGACTTGGCCGTAACCAAACATATTAGTGAACGGCAGAAAAAACTCGCGCAAAAGCCGCATGCACAAACGGGTATCTTCACCGCTCCAGTTATCACCATCGGAAAAATGAAACGGATAGATATTCCAATCGTTGGGATTATAATCCTTCTCAATAATTTCCTGGCAGAGTTTGTAGGCTGAACTGATCAGCGTTCCGCCGGATTCACTTGTCGAGAAGAAGGTCTTTTCATCAACCTCTTTTGCCGAGGCATCATGAATGATAAATCGGGTTTCAAGACCTTTGTAATGGCGTTTGAGCCAGGTGTTGATCCAAAAACTCTCTAAACGAACGATCTCTTTTTGCTCTTCGCCCATCGACCCCGAAACGTCCATCATATAAATCACCACCGCATTTGCCTGCGGCGTGACTACTTGCTTGAACGAACGATACCGGAAGTCACCGCGAATCGGAATAATAACCGGATCATCGGGAGTATAGATCCCGCTAGAAATGTAACGTTTGAGTGCCCGTCGATAGGTCGACTTGAAGTGCCTTAGGCCTTCAGGGCCTACCGGCGCAATACCAGAATACTTGGTCTTGATAGCGTCCTGGCGCGGTTTGCCTTTTGGCTGAATACGCGGCAGCTCAAGTTCCTCGCCAAGAATATCGGCAAGTTCCTCGAGCGAAACATCAACTTCTAAAGTGTGCTGCCCAGGGGCGCTTCCCGCTTCGCCGGCGCCATCTTGCGGATCGCCGTCAATCGGATCGCCGGGCTGGCCCTTACCCTGGCCAACCCCACCGCGCTGTTTTGGTCCGTATTTAAAGCGAGGAATATCGATGTAGGGAACCGGGATCTTTACGAAGTCGTTCTCGCGCTTTCCGACCATCTCGCCATGCGAGACGTATTTTTTGAAGTTCTCTTTAATCCGGCCCCGAATGATGTCTCGGAACCGGTTATGGTCTTCACGTATCGCCATGAACGGAACGCCCCCTACGCCTACTTATTCTTCACATCACCGCGAGCGAAAATACTGGCCACATAATGAAGTACATCAGTCGCAGAAATTTCGTCGTAGCCGAAATCCTTGATCAAACGTGTTTTCACGATTTCGATTTTCTCTTGAGTATCTTTATCGACCACGCTCGAAACCAATGACGTCAGCTTGATTGAGTCTTTCTGATCTTCGAACAACTTCAACTCAAGCGCCTTATGCAGACGTTCATTGGTCTTGTAATCGAATTTCCTACCCTCAAGAGATAGCGCACCAATGTAGTTCATGATTTCGCGTCGGAAATCATCCTTACGTGACTCGGGAATTTCAATCTTTTCCTCGATCGCGCGCATCAAGCGCTCATCTGGCTCCTCATCCTTACCGGTAAACTGATTACGTACCCGTTCCTTTTGGGTATAGGCTTTGACGTTATCGATGTAGTTACCGCACAGTCTTGCGAGAGCGCCGTCATCTGCCGAAATCGCCCGCTGAACCTCAGCCTTGATGATCTCTTCGTACTCTTGCTTAACAACGCTCAAGAGTTCGCGGTACTCCGCGCGAAGCTCCTCATCACCGATCAAAGAATGATGCTTCAAACCTGACTCAAGTTCATTCATGACCATGAACGGATTCACTGAGCCACGGTTGTTCTGCTGAGCGTTCACCAAGGAGTTCGAAAGCTTGTCCTGAATATAGCGAGGAGAAATACCATCGAGGCCTTCGCGAACGGCCTCTTTACGAAGCTCCTTCACGTTATCTTCGGTATAGCTTGGCAGAGACTTACCATCATAGAGTTTAAGTTTCTGCAAACGAGTGAGATTCGCTTTCTTAGGCTTCTCGAGTCGAGTGAGCACAGCCCACATCGCAGCCATATCCACAGTATGTGGAGCGATCGATACACCACGCAATTTACGAGAGTTGAAGTCCTTCTTGTAAATGTTCACTTCATGCTTCCACTTGGTGATGTACGGAATATCGATCTTCACCGTACGGTCGCGAAGCGCTTCCATGAACTCATTGTCCTGTAGGCGACGATACTCCGGCTCGTTAGTATGACCGATGATGACTTCGTCAATATAGGTTTGTGCGAACTTCTTCGGCTTCACGCGGTGTTCTTGCGAGGCGCCCAAAAGGTCATAGAGGAACGCAACGTCAAGCTTCAGAACCTCGACAAACTCGATCATTCCTCGGTTGGCGACGTTGAATTCACCATCGAAATTGAACGCACGCGGATCCGAATCAGATCCGTATTCGGCAATCTTACGATAGTTAATGTCACCAGTCAGTTCAGTCGAGTCTTGGTTCTTCTCATCTTTGGGCTGAAAGGTACCAATACCGATACGGTCTGCCTCGCTCAGCACGAGACGCTTCACGCGAATATGCGAGAGCACTTTGCTGAGGTCGCCATGGTACTTTTCCATCAGTGCGCGAAAGACGAAGCGCGACGGCGGAGATAGTTCGCCCTCGATATTTACGCGGAAATCACCTTTGTTACCTCGATTGAGCTCCTCGGCGATGCGCGGACGCAGATCTTCGGGAATCAACAGCAGAGGCTCCTCATGCATCGGCGATGGATAGCTCTTAACTGCCTTGCCGAGCAGACCATCGAGCTCACCATTCTCGTCAACCCACTCAAAAGTATAGAGCGCGCCTTGGTCAGTTTTGGCATATTGCTCGAGGCCCTTCTTGAGCATCCGGCAAATAGTTGATTTCGCCGAACCCACCGGACCGTGCAGAAGAATCACACGCTTTTCAGTGCCGTATCCAAGAGCCGCTGAACGCAAAACGTTCACCAACTTCATTAAGGGCACATCGAGGCCGAAGACCGCGTCTTTACCGTCGTTGTCTTCGTCATCGAAGAACTTGTAACGAACGATTTGTTTTTTGAACTCTGTGTAATCGGATTTTCCCCGCTCAGTGATCATGTCGTACATGCGCTGAAAGGCATTGCGGGTGATCTTTGGGTTTTCTTTTACTAAGCCAAGATACTCATTGAATGTGCCCGACCAAGTAAGGTCGCGATACTTTTGGTTACCCTGCCAATCTTTAATAAGATTGCCAAAATCCAGTCCGGTGGAGTTTTTCCCCATAAGCCCTCTCCTCCTAAATCCTTGGTCGACAGTTCGGCTTGCTATTCGCTTTTTTTAAAAACGTTCTCAACCTTGAGACGGGGTCCCGAAACGAATCAGATCCCCTCATTTAAATTATGCCTAAATCGCGAGGAAAAGGGAAAAAACTTTAACTTATCCTAGGCATTTGAGTTCAGCTTACTGCTAAAAACGGCCTCTAACGAATCGAGAGGCACCTCGCATCAAACTGAATCATCTAGCCAGAAGTGACACGCTCTTGTTTGTAGCCATTAGGGGCTGTGAGGCGAAAGGCATCGTCGTTAAACTCGACTTTAGACTTGGCCTCATCAATGACCATTTCGATGTCCGCCTCTTTCGCACTGATCTTGAGACGGCGATTTCGCCCATTGCGCTCAAGCCACTTTACCGCAACATCACCACTGCGGTGCGCGCAAAAGGCCGGAAGCTTGGAGTCTGGAATACGATCACACTTCCAATCGGCCTCCGAGAGTTCGCGCTCAAACAAGACGGCCAAAAGAGCATTCGGCGGAATGCGCACTGGCACCAAGCGAACTAACGCACTTTCACCTGACGGCGCCGAGACAAAGCGTTTTTCTTGAGTCAAAACCGTGTTCACTTCACCACCGTTGAGGGCAACGCTCGCAATATGAACGCCAAATGACCCCGTTATTTCCATCCGCAGCTGGGCGGGTTCGCGAGCAAGAATATCTACCATCAACACGGCGTTTTTGCCGGTTTTCCAATTGCGAACCAAAGCTTTGCCTTGCCATTGGCCCTGAGCGGAGCCAGCCGCTCCGGTTACAGTTGGTTCCGATTTTGGGGTTGTTACACAGCCCACTGAAATCAACGTCAACGAGATTGAGAGCGCAACCTTGCCGTCAATGAATCTTGACAGCAGCCGGATTACGTGGAATTTCGTCGGCGCTGAGCGCCTGGATTTGCTGATCAACCGCGAGGATCTTTGCACGAATCTTTTCAAGACTGGAAACATTGGTCTCGCTTTCAGCTGCCCGCTGATAGAGTTTCTTGGCTTTTTCGGGCATCTGACTCTGATAGTACGCGTCGCCTAGGTGCTCGGCAATCACCGCCTCGCTCGGCTGCTTTTTATACGCCGCCTCTAGAGCTCGAACAGACTCAGAAAAGTTTCCCTTTTTAAACAAGACCCAACCTAATGTATCCAAAATGTAGCCGTCGTCTGGCTGAAGGTCGAGGGCGCGCCGAGCGAGGTTTTCGGCCTCATCGAGCTCGCGCCCACTATCTGCGAAAACATAGGCCAAGAAATTCAAAGCCTGTACATGGTCACGATCCAGCTCAAGCACTCGGCGCATCGATTTGATCGTGCCATCACGATCGCCGATATGATCCTGCATATTACCCAGGAAGAAGTGCAGTTGCGCGTGATCGGGAATCTTCTTAACAGCTTCGCTCAACATCGAAACTGCTTTTTGATACTGCTTTTGATCATCAAGCAACGATGCATAAAGCGCGTAAAACGGGGCATGATCTTCTTTGACTTTAATGCCGGCCTCAACCACCTCGGAAGCTCTCGGATAGTCACCTAAAAGTTTATAGAGATAGGAGGAATGAACCACGGACTCGTTATAATAACTCGAGCCCACCGGTACTTTTTGAAAATGAGTAACGGCAGATTTGTAGTCTTTAACCTCTTCATAAACCGCACCGAGGTAAAAACGAATTTTGTCCGATGACGGCTCGAGCAACAGAACGTCTTCCAAACGGACAATGGCTTCGTGGTACTTTTGTTGCTCAATCAAGATGAATGCCATCTTCGCTTTAACGTTGATGTCGGTGGCGTCATTGGACTCCATGATCGCCAGCTGCTCGTAAGCCCGCTGATAGTCTTTTTGCTCGATGAAAATGCGCGCCAACTCCTCCGCAACCGCGGCATTGGGTCCGTACTTCTCTTGAAAAGATTGGTACATCCGCTGAGCTTTGTCTTTTCGCTCGGTGGTTTCCAGTAGGCCGGCCAACGCAAGGGTGGCCTCCGGATAACTGGGTTTGGCGGACACGCTTTGTTCAAAAGCACTTTCAGCCTTGCGAGCGTTTTTCGCACGATCTTCCTCAAGTCGGACTCGACCTAGGTAGTACCACGCGATATGAGCGTTGCTATTGTTAGGATTTTTTCCAAGCTTTTCAAACTGCTCGGCCGCCTCAGCATATTTTTTCTGTTCGGCAAGAATCGCCCCAACGAACAAGGGCGCCTCAGTGTTTTCCGGGAAGAGCGTTTGAACGATTCGATACTCCTTCAATGCATCGTCATAGCTACGCAACGCCGAGTACAGACCACCTAAAAGCAGGTGCCCATCAGTGTGTTTGGGGTCAAGCTTTACAGCGTCTCTGGCTTTCTCTAACGCCTCACTAATCAAACCTTGTTTTACATACTCCGCCGCCAAGCGCACATACACCTGCGGCGAGTCGGGATCATAGACAAGTGTGAGCTTGTACTCTTCAGCCGCCCGCGCGGAATCACCCTGAAGGCTATAAGTCTCCCCTAATGCAAAGTGATAATCGGCCTGGGTGCGTTGAAACGCGTGATCATTTGGGGTGATCTTGGCGTCGGTTGGAAGCGACATTGACGACGGAGCTCTATTGACGATGTCTGTGGCCGACTCGCGATAGATACCATCTCCGGAGCCGCTGTCTCCCCGCTCGCTCAACATTGCGCAGCCCGACAGTAAAGAGAACGTTGCTAGGAGTCCTAAGGGCCGAACCAGATACCAACCAATACGGGGCATACAATCCCTTTCACGCTGACAGGCGCGAAGTTGTAGAAATCTGTCGCCAGTCATGAAATCGGATCGGCATTTTCACGAGTTATCTTGATGGTTTCGTTGCGGATTGATGCGTTTTTAGACACAACTAGACGTTCGCAATTGACCCGCTATTGGCCAATGAAACGACCCCTCGCGTCAATGCGACGGTGCGCTCGAACAGAACACCTGACTTAGTGCCATAAGCATGGGAATTTACTTGTAAATCATTCAACAAAAAGAGCCGTAACCAGAGGCCTTCCGGCAAGTCACGGCTACACCAGGCGCTCAGCAACCAGGTTAATCCGAAGCAAACATCTTAAAGTCCAACAATTTTGGAGTCTTATAGTTGCCCCTACCAACAGCCAAAAAGTCAGTACAGAAGCGGCCCTGGACGGGTTCAAAGGCTCTACAATCGACCGGAAAAACAATTAAATCGTGGAACCTTTGGGCCCTTGACAACATGTGGCGCTCTGATTATTGTCGCCCGCGAAGTTCAGGGTAGGCTCTTTATGGGGGATCTCGATCCTCCATTCAAATGGGGAGGCAATTTGATTAACCAAACTCAAGAAACTGCTGCTATCGGCAAAGTCGGAAGCACCAGCGTAAAAACTAAGATTATTAAGCGTTATCAGAATCGCAAACTCTATGACACGCAGCAGAGTTGCTATGTCACCCTCGACGATATTGCGAAAATGATTCGCACTAACGAAGACGTGATGGTCATCGATAACAAGACTAAGAACGACATCACTGCGGCGACACTGACGCAGATCATTTTCGAAGCTGAGAAAAAAGCTTCGCAATATGCTCCGCTGTTCACTCTTCGCGAAATCATCCAGAACGCTAACGGCAGCATTTCTAGCTACTTGGCGAAATTGGGCGCTTTCCCGAAAGATTACGCTAAAACTGAACCTGT
Organism: Bdellovibrionales bacterium; assembly: GCA_005793615.1. GTDB lineage: Bacteria > Bdellovibrionota > Bdellovibrionia > Bdellovibrionales > JAMPXM01 > SXRI01. Next base: position 996 of record SXRI01000348.1, on the reverse strand, counting down.
TGTTCACGCTGAGGGCGGCAAGACTTCGTTCGACGAGCTGAAGCAAACTCTCGAAAACCGCGTTGCAAAAGCAGCCTCCGAGAGCACTGAGTTCGCGAACGCCAACAAGTTCATTGATGAGCAGACACCCAGTCTGCCCAATTCGAACAAGAGCTTGAATCAGTAATTACTTGGTCCTGCATCAGGCAGGTCATTGTTAATCAACGAGCTGTGTCTAACGACCAGCTCGTTTTTTTCTTAGCGCAACGAGCGCCAGGAAACGAAAACCTTGCGCCCGGGCTTTACCTCGATTTCGCGCTCCGTCATTTGCTCGCCAGTCGGGTATCCCTGAGAGTTCAAGCCCATGGCACTCACTCGATACTTGCCGGCTTTGAGCGACAAGCGAGCAAACTGAAAAGACTGTGGCAATGTGGACCACTGGCGAAGATCCGCTCTATCAGCGGCGTTCATAGCAATGTACGCTAACTGCCCTAGAAGTTTGTTCTTCTGACCAATTTGATCGGCAACAACAGCCTTTGCAACGACGCCACCCACCCGAGAAGCTACTAGGCGCGCGTAATCATCATTGAGCGTCTTAATGGCAACCTCTTGTACACTAAAGATGGCTTCGCTCTGTGTAGTGCTGGAGGCATCTCCATTGATGGCACCGTTGGCGACTCCATTGACGACAAGACGGGCTCTTTGCACCTCGGAGTAAACCGGCACTAGGTGCGGAAAACGCGGAGCCTCGGGCCTGGGGTGTTTACGCGGCCCCCAACCCTGCATCATGACCAAGACTACCTCTCCGTATGATTTATCGCGCCAATCAGGATTGACCTTCACCTCTGGGAATTTCTTGAGCCACTTATCGACGTCTTCATTGCGTTGCGCGCGAATCGCCGAACGCACGAGATCTTCATGAAGCGGCTGGTAGTGGGGCGCGACTTCATAGGCCTGTTTGAACGAAATGTAAGCGTCGTCCCATTTCCCACCGGCCTCATAGATTAAGGCGCTGAG
>SXRI01000347.1 GCA_005793615.1 Bdellovibrionales bacterium | reverse complement strand
TTAAACAAAATCAGTACGAAAAATGGAGTTTTTCTTCCCCTCAACTACACGAAGAGCCACAAAAACTTTCTAGATACATTGGCCCGGCGACTGAATCCCGAAACAGCCTCAGTGGTTTGTGCGGTGTATTTTGATTCCGCTATGGAATTTACCTTTACCTGTATTAATCGACCGACCGGCGCTGTCGATTATAGCTGTCGGCTTTTTGAAAAAATGGAGTACGCCGAGAATTGGCTTAAGTCCATAGCGTCAGGAAGTTCTGCTCGAAGGATTCAAACCACGGCCTGCGTCCTATCACTTGAAGATTCGGGCATAGTAGTGATGCAGGTTCATAAGGGCGCAAGTGTTGGCGAAAAAGAGGCCAAGGAAATCGTTCAGGGCACCTCTCAAGTTTTACCGCTTAAGCCGACGCCTCATCTGGTGGATATACGTGGCCTAAAAAAAATCACTTGGGAGGCCCGCCGGATTTTACGTGAGAATGATCCGGGCCCTGGCATTTCCCGTCTTGCCTTTGTTACGTCGTCATTCGCAACCACGGCGATCGGCTCAGTGCTGATGAGTATTACAAAATCGAGCTATCCGACGCGAATCTTTCGCAATGAAATACAAGCGCGCGCCTGGCTTCTTGAGGGGGCGTCATTAGCGCAGAATCAAGATGAAAATGAAGGTGAGACGATCAGCACGCGGGCTGCTGACGTGACCTTGCGTTCGGATGGAATTCTCGCAAGTCGTACCAAGCCGGTCGCACAAGCTCTGGCCGATGCCGAAGAGGTGATTCGCTCAGCTAAGACTCTGACCCGAGGTGGGTTAGTGCCATTCTTGTTAGACATTCGACACAGCAAGGGTGTTGATCGCGAAGCGCGGAACTATTATTCACTGCCAACCTCGCTTGAGTTCGCCGCACGGATTGCCATCCTCGTCGGTTCCAAATTCTCATCGCTTCTAGGTAACACCGCGCTTTTACTCTTTCGCCGCGGCAGCCCAGTGCCGATGCGTATTTTCTCTCACGAAAGTGAGGCAGTCAGTTGGTTGAAAAACGAGTCGGATCATGCGGTCGTTTCTTCCGAAGAGCAACTGTCTAATGAGCTTAATTTGACTGATGCCGAGGAATTGCTAGGTGTCATCGCAAGAATAGCGAGCCAGGATTTTTCTTGCCGAGTGAATGTGGATGGGCGCAAAGACAGCTTTGCCGCACTTGGCGGCGCGATCAATATTCTCGGCGAAGAATTAGAGCACTCGGTACTTACGCGTGATCGTTTTCGTCTCATCATCAATACGGTGCCCGCGGTGTTCTATTCGCGTGCCGTTGATGGTGAGTTTTCGTTGACCTTCATTGGCGAGAACGTGAACTCGTTCGGCCATGAACCCAAGACTCTCATGGAGCAACCTGCTTTGTGGCAGGACCTGATCCATCCTGACGATCGGCCGACCTTTCACATGTCCTTTACGCGGATGGTTGGGGGCGGGGGCTCGCTACACCAGGCGACACACGCATTGACCTATCGCTTACGAAAAGCCGATGGCAAGTATTTTTGGGTGCGTGACAGTCGACGAGTGATTTTCGATAGCTCCCGTCGGCCAGTTGAGATCGTCGGTTTCCTGATCGATATTGACGATGAGACGCATGCGAACAGTCGTGCCAAGTTCTTTTACGGGATTCTGGATAAAACCTCGGCATTTGCGTTCACCAATACTGATGGCGTTATCACCGATGTAAATGACAATTTTTGTCGTGGTTCGGGTTACTCGCGCTCCGAGCTTATTGGAGCCACGCATCGTCTGATCAGTTCCGGAAAGCACGATGCGGAGTTTTTTCGCGACCTCTGGGAAACGATACGCTCCGGAAAAGTCTGGCAAGGCGAGATCATCAATCGCCGTAAAGACGGAGTCCTATATTGGCTCGAGAGCACGATCTCGCCGGTTTTTGGAGCGCGCGGTGAGATCGAAGGATTCATTGGAATTCAGTACGATATCACCGCACGCAAGCAAGCAGAGTCTCACCTGATTCATGCCATGAAAATGGCGACGCTCGGAGAAATGTCGGCCGGAATCGCGCATGAAATCAACAATCCGCTGATGATCATCAATAGTAAGTGCAGGCTCCTTGAGCGAAAGCTTGAACAATCTGGCGAAATCAATGTGGAGGCCTTGCGTGAGGATATCAGAAAAATCACTAAGACCACTGAGCGTATTGAAAAAATAATTCGCGGTTTAAAGGCCTTTGCGCGTACCTCTGAGCAAGATCCGTTTGAAAATGTCGAAATAGACCTTGTGATCGAGGATTCGTTAGCTCTCTGTCGGGATCTTCTGCATCACGCGGATATCAAGGTTCGGATTACGTCAGCTCCCGGTGTGCGAATTAAGGGGCGTGCGAGTCAACTCAGTCAGGTCTTGGTCAATCTCGTCGGCAACGCCATCGATGCGATGAGGACTCTCGATGAGAAATGGATACAAATAGAAGCTATCAAAGAGACGGATGGGTCCCTCAGGCTCAAAGTCACGGACGCCGGGTCTGGAATATCGAAGGAAGTCATTGAAAAAATCATGATGCCGTTTTTCACCACGAAAGAAGTCGGTAAGGGTACCGGGCTCGGTTTGAGCATTTCTAAGGGCATCATTGAGGACCACGGCGGCCGGCTTTATGTCGATACCGCGGCGGCTAACACCTGTTTTATACTGGAGTTTCCGTCAGACCGAGTCTGTTAGATGGGTTTAGATGCGCTTTGATGGCGCCCAAAAGGCAGCTGCGATCTACTTTGCAGATTCGCGAATGAAGCGAGTCATGTAGTAGCGAACAAGATAATCGACTTTTACTGGTTGTTCCTGGTAGGTCCATACCAGGTCGCCGAAGGCCGCCCAGCGAGCTGTCAGCATATCCTCTTCGGTCGGTACTTTTACGCCGTCAGCGATATTAGCCGTGGAAACTTGTGAGGGCATTTGCATAAGTCCGGCTCCGACAAAATGAAACCGAATGCCGATCACGCCAGGTTCCTTAAGAGCAAAAATCAGTTTGAAGCCGTTGCGGAACAGCATGAAGTCCGCATGGGTGTTGGAGATTCCATAAATCTTGATTCGCCCGACCGAGGAGCCTTTGAGTTGGTTAAACGAGCTCGCGGCTTCAACGAAGGCGGTTTTGATCGTATTGAGGAAGGAGATGGATTCTGTAAATAATATTTGTTGTGGGTCGAAACCGACGCTGAAGTCAACGACTCCAGATTCTTCCATCTTTTGCTCAGCACGAACGAGATCTTTAATCCAAGTCAATTTATCCATTGTTCAACCTTTGGGTCGCCGTTCTGGGTCACCATGAGGGCCTTGAAAACCACCGCATCTATTTTCGCTCAAAGTCTCTAGCTCATAATAGATGCGGCATATCATATAACTACTGTTTCAAGATTGAACAATCTTGTCAAGTGCTCGCAGCTTGACTTTCAGAGGGAGTCGGGTCGAGGAGGCGATCTGGACTTTTGCCGATGAAGTGAATCTCACGTGCAACCACGGAGAAGGTCGAGGCGTCTGAACCATCGTCGCGCTCGTAAGTGTATTTCGACAGGTACCCCTCGACCGCCAACGGCGAACCTTTCTTGAGAAAGGTCTGGCAGCGCTCGGCATTTTTTCCCCACACGGTTACGCGATGCCAAGTGGTCGATTGTTCGCGCTCTCCTGACTCGAGTTTTTTGTTGTGATGAGTTGCCAGACTGAGTCGGACGTATGACTTGCCTGTGCGCGAGGCCTGCATTTCAGGCTCGGCACCTAGATATCCCATTAGAAAAACGCGATTGAAACCGTTCATAAAGATGAACCTCCTTCTTATTTTGTTGAACGAGGTCCTGCAAAGTATAGAGCAGGTCTGTTGGCGCCTTAGCGCGGCCGCTATCGTAACGGCTGTCCGAAAGTCGGGCTCACATTCCAAGGCTGATTGCCGGAAACAGCCCGGCCGGGTTGGCGCGTTCATCGCTGCCATAGTAGAGGCCGAAGATAAACTGCAGCGGCATGTGGTAGGCGATGGTGGTATCAAGTTTGATCTCCATACCGGTACCGTAAAACATATGTCCCAGACGCTCAGTATTGAATTTCTTGGTCGTGTAGTCGTACGAAAACCCGTCAAGGGTCACGGCATCCGCGAAGAAATCCGCATGCCAGCGCTGAACAAAGAAAGGCTTCGTCGAGAATCCCCGGTAGGTATAGTTGAGAGGAAAACGATAATCGAGAGACGCCTGATACATATTGCGCCCAATAAACACGCCTGAGTTATAGCCGCGCATGACCATCGAGCGAATCCCGGGAAGTGTTTGATAGGTCGCACTGAGAGTGCTGACTCCGAAAACCGGGTTGTCCAGCCGTGGTGCCAGTGAAGCATTGGCGAAAAATGCCAAGACATGACGCTCGGGTAAGATCGAGCCCGAGAGGAATTTTGAGAGATGCAATTCGCTGACGTCGTATTCAAGGTCGCTTATTCCTGGGAGATAGTGGCGATGAATGAGCGAGGCGCTGCCACCTTTTTCCGGTGAAATTTCAAAACCGCGGTGTTTGGCATTGGAATAGGAAATCTGTGCTTCCGGGCCATCGCGCTTGAGCGATAAGCCGGGCACGATCGTTGAGGAGCTGTTCCAGCCAACGGCGCCCTTCCAGCGATTGCTCAAGCCGGGGATGTAGAAACCGGCCACCCCTTCGAGATCCGTAATTTGTCGCATATAGTTGCCGCTATAAACATAATCATATGAGTTTAATGCGGTGAGTGTGATCGGTATCCGTGTGGTTGCATTCGTGTAGGTGCCGAAGGCACTTGGCATACTGGTGAGTGAATCGTAAGCGACCTGTAAAGTGTAGGCATGACGTCCCGTCGGATCACTCGCGGTCGTTGATGCCGAGAAATAAGAAACGCCGGGGCCAAGGTACATATACGGCATCCAGTAACGCGGTAAAAGATACCACCACGGGGAGTATTCTTCGGCGGCAACATTCATATCCGCTGGCGGTGGTTGCGGCTTGTATTCGGGCCATTTGGTGTCAAGAAGGGGCTCGACGGTCGGGGGCGTGGGAGGCATCGCATTCCAGCTCACGCGCGGACTTTTGTGGATCCGTTGCCCTTTGCCGAGAAGCTTAGAGTAATAAAGATCCCCAGTCTGGGGATCAAGATCGCCGGTCATGATGCGAGTGGTGGTGTTGGTGATGGCGCGGGCTTTCTTGAGTTTTTTGTCAGCAAGAAAGAGGTTGGGAACCCCCGACCGGTCAGAAATGAAAAGTAAACCATCTTTGGTGAGACGCGGAAAGTGCACTGGCTTAAACTCCGCGAGTACTGTCTGCGGAGCCCCATCGGCCGAGAGCGAGCCATCAGCGGTCTTTTTGACTTTGAGGACCTTGAAGACTTCGTCACCGTCTGAGCGCCGTTCAGAAAAGATGATCTCGTTACCTCTCAAGAACTCCGGGCGTGAGATCCGGGTTTGAAGCGGTGGCACATACAAATTCACCTGGCGTGTGCCATCGGCATTGACTGCGCTCAGTCCGGTGCTTCCTGGGAAAAGTTGCACGTAGACGATAGTTTGGCCGTCAGGGGCGACCACGGGCTCGTGCGCACGTAAACCCCGGGTGAGCTGTCTGTCCTTTTTGGCCTCAACATCGAGGATCCACAAGTCAGAATATTCGTAGTTGCGGTCAAATGTCTCAATCCCGTCATGAACAATCGATTTGCCATCCGGAAACCAGCTGGCGCGTGTGATCATTGAACCGGTCGTCGCGGCTTTCGCGTTTGCATCGAAGGCGAAGGCGCCACTCGAATCACGGCCCACGATGTAAATCAGGCTGTCGACATTATGTACTTTGCCGATGAACGCAAGACGAGTCCCATCAGGAGAAATTGCCGGACTATGGTTAAAAAAACCAGATTGTGCGAGTTCGGTTTCCTGTTGTCGAGGCTGTGAGTTAATGCTGGCCACCTGCCGTTGCACCATTTTCTCGGCACGGAGGTAGGTTTGCTCCAGAATTGCGGCGTAATCGAGACCGAAGCGATCCTCCACCGGGCCGTTGATAAAAAATGGAATGCGCCGGGAATAGACCTGGTTCAAATCGCCAATGATCGAGTCGCCTTTTTGGCGCACCAGTTCATCCATCAATAGCGCACCCATCAGATACGGGCGAATGCCGCCGGGCCAATCAGGAATCGTGACTTCATTGACTCGCGAGATGTCTTCGTTGCGAAGGGTGCCGTCGAGAATCATGGCGCGAATGATCGACAGGTAGTTAGGCGAGCGCAGTCGACCGTAGCGAGAATAACGCGTTTCCATGTCGGTCGCCAGTCCTTCGGAATACCAGCGAGGCAGAAGGATATTGGGGCGAACGATCGAGCCAAAGATGTAGCGCAGTGGCAACATCACGCCGCTCGCGGGTTCGAAATTTAAGATATGGGTGTATTCGTGAGTCAGAAGCTCTACGCTCCAATCACCAAAATCCGACACGGAGTCGAGTGACGTAGGTAAAACTGGGTACGCGAGAATCGTCGGGTAGGGCACACCGGTTGCCGCACCATTGGCGATGTCGGTCGAATCGTCGATCAGAATAACGGTTTTATCAGGCCACACGCTAAAAAGTGGCGAGACACTGGCAAAGGCTTGTTCGGCGCCACGCGCATACATGCTGGCAAGTTCGTAGTGCCGTGAGTCAAATACCAAGGTAAAGTGCGGCGTTTCGATCTTGTTCCAGTGAATATCAGGAGGAAGAGCCCGCGCCAAAGAGCATAGTAGAGTGCACAGCGCCAAAAGAGTTGTCAGCAATGAAAATCGAGCAAGTATTAAGCAAATCCGTCGCATAGCCTAAATCCTCTCCGCAAACGTTTGACAAAGTCATCTCCCTTTTTGAAAATCGCCTGGTCATCTACAAGAGGAGTCGAAATCATGTATTCGAAGTTTTTCCATGCTCTCACCATCGCCGGTCTCACTGTCGTATTGGCAGGCGCCTGCTCGTCCAAACCCACTAAGACCGATGACGCCGCTGCGACAGTCGGTGGAGAGAACGCACAAGCCGCGACGACTCCGATGGTGACCGATAAGCCGAACGAGTTAGACCCCCAAGGCTCTGATGGAGGTAAAATCGCCGGTTTGAATACGGTCTACTTCGAGTACGATCAGTCGCGTTTGACTTCGGATTCGCGTAAGAAGCTTGCCGACAATGCTGAGTGGATCAAAAGCCACCCGAATTTCACTATTCAGGTTGAAGGCCACACCGACTCGCGCGGTTCGGTTGAGTACAACCTGGCTCTCGGCGAGCGTCGCGCGAAATCGGTAAAGTCGTATTTGCAGACTCTCGGTGTGGATGCCAAGCGTGTCACCATCATCAGCTACGGCAAAGAAAAGCCGATCGAGTCGGGTGACGGTGAATCTGCGTGGTCGAAGAATCGCCGCGCGAACTTTGTTCCTCTTCAGTAAAGTTAAGAGGCAGCTTTGATGAGCGGACAGCGCCCAATCTCATTGGCGGCAAGGCGGCCAGCCAGATTGCCAGTCCGATTGCCCTACCGATGGTTTGGATCGCTGCTTGCGGTGCTCGTGATTGGAATGGTGACCGGCGGTTGTGTTACCTATATGCCGGTCGACGAGTGGACCATGGCACGGGCAGCCTACGAGGCGGCTAAAGATGCCGATTCCGCTCGATATGTTCCCTCGATTTGGTTCAATGCCGAACAAACCTATCGTGAGGCGCAAAAGGCGTTTCGCGATAGGCGTTACGCCTCAGCGAAAACTCTTTTCATTCAGTCTAAACAGCTCTGTGAGCAAGCGGAGAATGCAGCTCGCCTGGCGCGCCAGCAGTCGGGCGAGGTTGTTCCATGAATTTTAGTCCGGACATTAATCAGGAAGGTACGTTATGAGATTCGCAAGCATCCTTCTGCCGTTGTCTTTGCCGCTCGTTCTCGCGGGGTGTTTGCAAACCCGAGAGACACAAAAGGAACACGAGGAAAAACAGGTTTTGCAGAAACAGCTTTCGACGTTGCAGACGACGAGTGCTGATACCAACGTCCGTTTTCAAGACATCGAAGAGGAGAATCGACGCTTGGTAGGGCGGGTGGAGGCGCTTGAAGTTAAGCTTGCGCAATTCACCTCGAAAAATGAGAAATCCAGCGGCGCGATCGATGCCAAGCTTAAAGAAAACAATGAAATTTACAAAGAAGAATTCGGTAAAATTAACGTCGAGCTGACGCAGATTAAAGAGCAGCTCGTGGCGATGCAAGCTGAAGGGCGCCGAGCGGCCGAAGCTCGTGCTGCTGCAGAAACGACAGCTTCAGCGAAGAATTCCGACGGCGCGAAAGACGCCTTCAAGGTGGGCGAAGCGAAATTTGAAAAGAAGAGTTGGAAAGAAGCTATTCTCGATTACGAAAAATATCGAGCCCAACATCCCAAGGGAAAATACTTCGCGGCTGCGACCTACAAGATTGGCGTTTGCTTTCAAGAGCTCGGTATGAGCGAAGAAGCCAAGGCGTTCTACGAAGAAGTCATCGCCAAATATCATAAAACCAAGGATTCTGAAAAGGCCCATGCTCGACTTAAAGCTTTGAGTAAGAAAAAATAGAGGCTCTAGCGGCATTCGTCGCGTTGCTCGAGCTCTTGCCATTGGCACTTCATTCTCAGGGTTTGGTCTTTTTGCAGTTGCAGTTGTTCGCGCGCAACGGCTGAGACCTTGGCGACTCTGACCTCGCGGGCGAAAGAACCGGTTTTGCCGGTAAAACATTGATCGCGAAACTTAGCTTTCTTAACAGTCTTCTGGCGAACCACCTTGAAAACAAGGTCTTCGTCGCCCGTAGGGGGAGCGCCATCTCGTTGCCAGTAGTAAGTCGCTAGATCGTAGTTGCCCTGAGGGCCCTGCATGATCGCCATGCCGTCGTCGGTTTGTGCGAACAAGCTGATGCGTTTGTTGCCGATCTTGGTGATGCATATTTCTTCGTTGTGCGTGCTTGTGGCGAATGCCATCGAGGTGGAAAGAACGCTCGCCAAAAACAATTTCATGCTCATAACTGTCGCCATAGTTGTGGTCATAAGAATAACGAAGAGCAAACCGTGCACCATGCGATTTGAAGCTACGCCAAGATACTTAAATGGCTGAAATCACATCCCGCTGCACGATAGTTCGCTACTATTGTTCGACGCCTTGTTCGACGAACTCCGACGAGAGATTGAGCACTGAGCTGCAAAAAACCGGCACCGTCAAACCTCTAGACAGGCGTTGAGGCCATTAACGGGTGTTGGAGCCGGCACAGAATTCGCTACCTTAGTGCCTGTATCGATTCATAGGCGAGAGGATGATCATGAAAAAGTTCTCGATTCTAGCGGCCTTAGTGGCGAGTTTTCTTGGCAGTTTTGCTGAGGCGCAGTTTGCGGTTCGCGAAGACAGTGATGCGCCAGGTTGGTGCCATATTCAAGCTCGTCTCCGGGTGCGTTCGGGGGCATTCATCGTCGGTGGTGCTGAGGGCCACGGCTATGGACGTATTGTTTGTGATTATGCTGATGATACCACTGAAGTGCTGCCAATTCGTATCGACACGATCGCGCTCGGTGTGGGCTTTGAGATGCCGGAAGAGTTCGACGCGAAAATGTTCACCTCTGGTTTGATCGGCGGAACTGATCGCGGTGCTATCGGGTACCTTGGTTCGTACCTGACTTCGCGCCTCGCCGTCGGTGTCGGACCGCTCAACGGTGAGTTCGGAGTCAGTCTGAATACGGACGGCTTTTCGATCCCGATGACTGTTCAGCTTGATCAAGGCTTTCAATTCCTTGCGGCTTCTTTGAAGTTTGGCGAAATGAACATACGTTTTGACCCGAAGAATTTACAATCACGTCATGCTCGCGACTGGCGTCGAGAGTTTCCTGAACCTCCACGTCAAGGGCATCCGCATGCGGGAAAACCTACCAAGAAACCGCGACCGATCCCGGTTCCGCCCCGTCGCCCCAAAGATCTGGGTGGTCCAGTGGGTGGCGTACCGGGAGCCGAGACTGCCCCGAAGCAACCCCCGGTTGAGCTCCCGGATATCGGTAGCGATGGCGACGCTGGAGCCGGAGATGGTGCTGGAGCCGGCGCCGGCCAGTAATCTTCGCTACAACCAGCCTCTGGTATCTTTTCCAGAGGCGATAGGTTAGAACTCTCTGCTCATGAAAACCGTATTGGCGATTGAAACGAGTTGCGATGACACCTCGGTGGCTGTGGTCACCGAGACGGGGTTCGTGCGTCACGTGATCTCGGCCAATCAGAACAAAGCTCACGAGATCTTCGGCGGTATCGTGCCGGAAATCGCCAGCCGCAATCACACGCACCATCTTTTGCCTTTGGTAGACGTTTGTCTCCGTCATGCCGGAGTCACCCTGGCGGAGATCGATGGTATCGCCGTCACCTCCTGCCCAGGCCTTATCGGTTCATTGATGGTCGGCGTGGTCACAGCGAAGTCAATTGCACTTGCGGCCGGCAAGCCCTTCATTGGAATCAATCATCTTGAGGGGCATCTTCTTGCGCCGTTCCTGAGTGATGATGACTATCAACCGCCGGCGGAGTTTAGTTATCCGTATATCGCGTTGGCGATTAGTGGTGGCCATACTTCACTTTATCGAATTGATGCCGTTGGTGAGTATCAGGTCTTGGGTGCGACCATCGACGACGCCGCCGGTGAGGCCTTTGACAAGTTCGGCAAGATGGTTGGCTTGGGGTTTCCTGGAGGCGTGCGCGTTGATCAACATGCCGGCCACGGACGGAGTGATCGCTTCGTCTTCGTGCGCGCGATGATGCACGAAGAACATTTGAACTTTAGTTTCTCGGGAATGAAGGCGAGTGCTCAGCGAGTGGTGCAAGGCCTTTCTGCCACTGAAAAAGAGGAACTCGCCAGTGATTTAACCCACAAAGAACCGCGACATGGGGTACTTGCGGACCTCTGTGCTGGGTTTCAGGAGGCGGTTGTTGATGTTCTTCTCGATCGCCTCGCTCGTGCTGTGGCTCGCCATGGAGTGAGGCGTGCGGTTCTGACCGGCGGCGTGAGTGCGAACTCGAGTCTTCGTGCGCGCGCGGCACAATGGGCTTCGGCTGAAGGTGTGCAGTTGGTGGTGCCACCCATTCGTTATTGCACTGATAACGCCGCGATGATCGGTTTTGCCGGTATCTTGCGGATGGGAAAAGGTGAGTTTTCTGAACAAACGCTGGGGCCGCGTGCTCGCGCGAACCTTGGGCCAGCACCTTTGCCTGAAAATTTTCCGGAATGGCTGCGGCGGGCGAAATCATGAATGAACTTTCGCGCAAAGCTCGTTTGCTCGAGCGGCTTCACGAAGTCAGTGGTGAAAATGGCGAAGGTGCAAAACGCTCACTTGGGCAGAATTTTTTGATCTCTGAGCACGTCATTGAGCGAATTTTATTTGCTGTTCGTTCCTTGCCATTTAGTGAGCTTGTTGAGGTCGGTCCCGGTCTCGGTGCCATCACAGAAGACCTTTTGCTGCTCGACAAACCCCTGACTGTGATCGAACTTGATCGTCGCTTCGCCGAGTACTGGCGGTCACGGAGTGAGAAGAGCGTGGGGCCCGCTCCGCGGCGAGTGATCGAGGCTGATGCTCTGCGTGTGGATTGGCGTGACCTCGGGTTTTCGCAAGAGAGTCTGTTCGTTTCGAATCTTCCCTATCAGATTTCGTCAAGGTTGGTGATTGAACGTTCGCTTGAGCCGGCTGGTATAACGCGAATGATTTTGATGTTCCAAAAAGAGGTCGCGCAAAGGATCGCCGCCAGGGCTGGTACGAAGGAGTACGGGCTTTTAACGGTGATCGCGCAAACTTTCTGGGAAATTCAAACGGTGTGTGATGCTGGCCCACAGGCTTTTTTCCCGCCACCGAATGTGTCCTCGCGGGTACTGCAATTCCGTCGTCGGCGCACGGGGCTTGATTGGCTCGCCAGCGGAGAAGGTAGCGCAAAAGGCTTTTTGGGCTTCGTGAAGGCCGCGTACTCGCATCGGCGCAAGTTGTTGCTGCGCAATTTAGAGGGTTCGTATTTTGGCGGTGATAGGACCTTGACTCCTCGCCTGCAGGAGATCTTTGCGGCGCAAGGTTTGCTCTCGACAGCGCGCGCAGAAGAGCTTGACCCGGAGGCTATGGTTAGACTTTATCTGACTATAGAGAAAGCGGGTCTTCATGTCTAAGGGCGGTCATCCTAAAAAGCCAGCGCCAGCGTCCGGTGGCGGCAAGAAGGTCGACATCAAGATCGTCGCGGAAAACCGTAAGGCGCGGCATGATTATTCGATCATTGATACCTTCGAGGCCGGCATAGAGTTACTGGGTAGTGAAGTGAAGTCGATTCGGAAAGGGGACTTAAATCTTAAGGACTCTTATGTCGCCTTCGTCAACGGCCAGGCCTATTTACAGAATGCTCATATCAGTGAGTATCGCGCGTCGAGCTATATGAATCATCTCCCTGAGCGTAAGCGCCGACTCCTCTTGAATCGTACGGAACTCGACAAGATTGAAGTCGCCGTTGAAGAAAAGGGCCTCACCTGTGTACCACTGAAGGTGTATTTTAAGGGCGGCTGGGCGAAGGTCGAAATCGCGATTGTGCGCGGTAAACAAGCTCACGACAAACGCGATGCCATGAAAGATCGCGATGCCCAGCGCGAACTCGCTCAGGTCCGCCGCAAAGACCGGTAGCTTGCCTGTACCATTACAGATGACTCGTCGGAACAGACTAATTTGTAGTTGACTCTAAATAAGTCATGACTAATTTAGAGTTATGTCTAAAATAGTCAGATACCTGTATAGCGCAATCGATGACGATCTTAAAAAGCGCATGGTGTTTGTTGGTGGCCCCAGGCAGGTCGGCAAGACGACTCTGGCTCTTCAATTTGCAAAAAACCACACGCCCAAATATCCGGGATATATTTCCTGGGACGACATTCAGTCCAGGTCTAATCTCCTGAGGGGTAAGATTCCTTCAGGTCAAAGGTTGATTATTCTAGACGAAATTCACAAGTACCGGAAATGGCGGAATCTCGTTAAAGGCCTCTATGATATCAATAAGGACGAAATTCGTTTTATTGTCACGGGTTCTGCAAGGCTTGATCACTTTCGAAATGGCGGTGATTCTCTCTTCGGAAGGTATCACTATTACCGGTTGCATCCTCTCACCTTGACCGAACTGAATCCGGCGGCAAGCGCCAAAGACTGCGAACTTCTTCTGAACCTAAGCGGTTTTCCCGAGCCATTTCTGGCTGGATCGATGCGTGATTATAAGAGATGGCATCTGGAGCGCATTGAACGCGTGGTGTATACCGACATTAATGATCTTGAGACCATCCGTGATATTGCGTCGATGCAAGTGTTGGTTGAATCGCTGGGTTCGCGTGTGGGTTCACCGCTTTCAATTGAGAATTTGCGTCAGGACCTTTCCGCGAGTCATGCCACGGTGGCACGTTGGTTGGATATTCTCGAAACTGTCTACATGGTTTACCGTATTTCCCCATTCGGTGCTCCCAAGATCCGCGCTGTGAAAAAGGAGCAAAAATTGTATTTTTGGGATTGGGCGCAGGCTAGCGAAAAAGGGGCCAGATTCGAGAATTTCGTCGCATCACATCTATTGAAGTATTGCCACTTCAAGGAAGATACACAAGGCGACAGGATGGAGCTTCGCTTTTTGCGGGATAGAGATTTACGCGAAATTGATTTTGTCGTCCTCAAGAACGGGCAACCGATCTTTGCTGTCGAATGCAAGAGCGGTGAACGGACTCTTTCGAAGCATATTACTTACTTTAAGCAACGAACAAAAATACCCGAGTTTTTTCAAGTTCACCAGGGAAAGGCCGACTTCGGAAACCCGCGTACACCGGGCCGCTGCCTTCCTTTCTGGACATTCTGCAGGGAAGTACTCTGTTAGTTGGGGCGAGTGGTGCGTCACTTCACCCCAATAGTCAAATAAGGTCAAAAGCCGATCGTGGGTGCGGTCGGAGCCGTGTAGCCACCGAAATCGGTATCCGACGCAAGCGTGACCAAATTATTGGTCACAGTTGTTGTTTCATAGACCGTCCAATCGCTGGCCGTCGTACGGCTGGTCGGCTCGGTGGTCGAGTAACGGAAGTAGTCGGTACCGGCTGAGTTCCCTTCTTGATTCGCGGCCTTGTCGCAGGAGTTTACCGGCGCGTAAGTGATTGCCGAGGTCGAGGCTGCGCCACCGACCGTGAAACATTGCTTCTGTGCTTTTCCGGAAACACCCGTGTGTGAATTTCCTGGGGCTGCCCAGTTGCAAATGAATTTCGTGATAGAATTGGATGGTAGAGTAGTTGTCGTTTTATCAAAATTTCCGCCGTAGCCGAAGAACGCACATCCTGTCGTGCCGCCGGTGACGTAGGCGTTGAAGACACGTGAAGAGTCGTCGCCAGCTCCGGCTTGCCATGCGAAAGAAAGCGAACCGGTACTGGTCGCGGAATTAAAATTAACGATGGTTTGATTGAAGTCGCCAGACCACCCGGTGCTGTTCAAATTGAAAGCGCCAGTGCTGAGTAGTTGGTCAGATCCCGAGCCGTATCGACCGGTAGTGAGATGAAACTTCAAAGCGTCAGCAGCGCGTGAGTAGCCGAGCGAGAATGCCGTATCGTCACCAGCCGAATCAAATTTTCCGTAAATTCGGCCCGCATAGGTGGTGGAATCAGTTGCTGAGTGTCGCATGCTGATCGTCGCCGTTGTTCCGCTCTGTGCGAAAACTAGTTCATATTTGTAGACGGGCTGTCCGCCAACATCACTGGCTTCACGCGAAAAAGTTGCCGAGGTTACCGATAAACCGGAATTACCTGCCGAAAGCGCAGTGTTTAGATGTGTAGCAATATCTGTGGAGGCCCCTGCTGCTGGTAAGGCCACGCCATTGGCAGTCATGACGCATTTGGCGGCGGCCAAGGCGAGCTGAGCGGCATCGACCTTAAGGGCAATGTTTTGTGTAAGCTGATTGATCTTGGCGCCTGAGCAAGACTCGGAACCTTGCGTGGCTGTCCAAATTCCAAGGTCGCCCGTCGGCAAATTATAGTCGTCGGAGTTATTGCCGCCATCGGCATAGTCATCATCTTTGGAATGACCGCCCGTGGTGTTTGGATGATTGGCGAAGATCAGTCCCGGACCATAACAGGAAGGACTATTCACCGTGGAACTAAAGTTAGGAAGAACCGCCTGACAGCTCGCTGCAGTGGTGCCGTTGGCGACGGCGTCAATTTTGGCCTTTTTTTCCGCAATCGTATCATCGCTCGCCACGGCCATAGTCGATGGTGCCGATAACTCTTCGTCGGCGTGATTCGGTACGAAACCCGTAGCCGATTGTGTGATACTTCCGAATGCAAGGCCCGACGGATAGGTCGTTGATGAGACAGTGGAGCCAGCGGGCGTGGATGAACTACTGCCACAAGCAATGAAACCGCCCACCACAAAGCAGGATAAAGCAGCAACTGTTGAACTGAAAACGATCGATTTTCGCAGAAACTGAATAGAATACATTTAATCCTCCTGAAATCCTTTTCGAGAGATAACCATTCCAAATTTAAAAACTTCCTGACTCGACAGGCAAGGTGCCTAGACCAAATTCCTCGCTGCGGAGCGAAAATTTCGAACCGAGGCGCCTCTAGTTCTCGGGAGTCGTTAGCGGAGTAGCGGGTGTATTGGGAATCGCCTTGAATTGTTCGAGATCGGGATCGACACCACCTGTAGCGCCGCTACCGCTTCCGGAGCCAGCGCTTCGTTCGTAACTGCCGTCGCGCACACTTTCGCGAATTCCACTCTTTGCGTTTTCCCGGGCGGCCTCTTTGGCTTTTTCGCGGGCACGTTCATCGGTGCGTTTTTTGAGATCGAGATTCTTGCGGCGATCGTAAAAGTTTGCAGTGTACTCACGAATTTCGCCGTTAAACTGGTTAACCCTCTCGGTGATGTAGGACTCAAAGGTGCGCCGGGCCTCGGTCTCTTGCGACTCGAAGTCTTTTCGCGAATCACGTTGGTTGCCGAAGAAGCCGTTGCGTTTCGAGTCTTGCTCGTCAAAAAAAGCTTTACGTTTCTCAGGCTTGATTTTGGTGTTTGAGCTGATGAAGTCTTCGCGTTCATCTTTGAGTTTGCTGAGAAACTCTTCACGTTCACGCTTTTCTTTTGAGTTGAACTCGGCGCGCCGTTTCTTGGCGGCGCGATCGAAAAGCTGGCGGCGGTCGCGCACCGCTTTGTTGAAACGCTCGCGAATCTTTCCGGGTTCTTGTTCGCCTGCGGACATGAGTTCGCGAATGAAGGCGAGCTCGTCGTTTTCACGTTTAACTTCCGCTGGGATTTCTTGGCGCACTTCCTCGAGTTGTGAGCGATCAGCTTTGAGGCTGACCTCTTCAGTCGGCGGGGTCGTCGCCGGTTTGTCGTCTGGATTTTTTGTCAGTCGTTGACAAGCCAAAAGGGAAAAGGCCAAAGCAACGCAAGCAAAGTTAACTGTAGGTTGCCGAAACCAATGGTTTTGAGTGTTCAAATGTTTCATGATTCAATGTTAAGATTGGAAGGCTTAAGAGACAATAGACAATGGCGTAAGGAGCGGTAAATGTGTGCCGAATTCATGATCCGTGCATCTGATCAGAAAATTCGCGCCGGTCTAGGACTTCCGCCTGGGCGCGATGACCAGGACGAGGTCGATTGGAATCTTCATGCTCGACTTTACTCCAAAGCGCCAGTGGTCGTCAGGGAAGCTAACGCCGCAGTAATCAAGAAGATGGGCTTTTCCTTGAAACCTAAGGGTACACCGTTTCCGACCTTCAATACCCGCTTGTTGTCATGGGATGAGAAGAAGGGGCTTATTGTACCTTTTTTTGAAAAACCAACTTGGCGGGGGCCGTTGCGCGAGCACAGGTGTTTGGTGCCCATCAGCGGTTTTATCGAGCCGATTTATAGCGGCGAGCACGGGGGGCAGATGGTCCAATTCAAACCGCGATCGGGCGAGATTCTCTATGGCGCTGGGCTCTTTGCTGACGAGATCGATAAGGAGACAGGCGAGGTTTATGAGGGCTTCTCACTCATGATTCACACGCCGAGTGATTTTGTACTCAAGATCGGTCACCACCGCCAGCCGCTTTTTCTCACGCCCGAAACCGCCAAGGAGTGGATTCAACCTCAGAAGATCGAACCTGAATGGGCGGTGGAGTTTCTTACGGAAAATCGGTATATGCCGGATCTCGAGGCCGAAACCGTGCGCCTTATGGCACGCGGTTGGGAGAAGAGAGTTGCTGAGAGTGAGAAGAAACATCGCAGTGAACTGCAGTTTATTGAGCGGCTAAAAGAAAGCCGCCATTGAAAAACTGCCAAAAATTACTGAAGCAAACTTAGACCATGGGTTTTACGCCCTGGGCTCTTGCAGGACGGCGACCTTTTCCGGGTCGATTTGCTTGTTTATGCAGATGATTTTCGAGTTGTGTTTTTTCGGTGTTCAAGTAGCCGATCGCATTTTCTGCACTATCATGAAAAGTGCTGATGAGATCATAGGCCTTATTGTATTGGCCTCGTTGCATGAGTATACGCACGAGATTCGAGGTTGCGGTGACAGGAAGAAACTGGCCTGAATTCGCGATCGAAACTTCGTAGGATTTGACAGCCTCGCCCACGCGGTTATGTTGTTCGAGGAGTCGCCCGTGAAGTAATGTGGCTTCGCTGGCATTACCTCCGGCCTTAACATAGACATCAAGAGTTTTAAGCGCGTTCAAGCTTTCGCCGAGTCGATATTCCAAGCTTGCGAGTTGCGCGAGGCCGGTCAGTCGACCTTTTGAGCTGTAGATGCTGTAGTAAGACTCTTTGGCGCAAGAGTACTTGCCAATCGAAATACAAACTTTGGCCAATTCCTCGTAACCTTTTGCGGAGAGAGTTCCCGTCATCTTCTGCAGGGTCACGATGGGAATTTCAAATCCGTAAGAGCCCCAGGTCGCGAAATGCGCGAAGATGCCCACCAGGGCAACGGCAGCACTGAGTAAAAGTTTGATCGTTTTTTTCTCGAGCTCGAAATAGTTGGGTTTGGTGGTTGTTTGTTGAACATTGACCCAGCCACAGTCGCAATGTGCGACGCCGTCTTGGTAACGGTCGTTGGACAGGCTCACTCCACACTGCGCGCACAATGAAAACATTTGTCCAGGTACCATCTCTAACCCTCCCTATGATCAGACGTGAATCTCAAAACGAGACAAACCCGTGTTTACCGGTAAATAAATGTTACTGAGGGATTTAGCTTTTTTCTTCATTATCCCGCCTTTTTAAGGTTATCGGCCTGTTGCACGAGTTCATTAATTGCTTTAAGCTTTTGGTCCACTTTTTTTCTTAATTGAATCGGATTGTGCAGATCCATGATACTCAAAAGCTCTTTCTCTTTTTCAGGACTTAGAACTTTTGCTTCAATCAATCTTTCCAGAGGAGTTTTTGGCG
>SXRI01000346.1 GCA_005793615.1 Bdellovibrionales bacterium | reverse complement strand
CCGATTTGGTCGGGCGCCTTGGTCCGAATTTCGCACTCAGAACCAAAAATGGCGACAATTAAATCATGAAGCTTCTAAAGGAGTCAGCAACTTAGCTCGCGGTCCGGGGTCTTGTCATAGAATTATCTGCCTGCCATGCTGCTCTAAGTCCTCCGGGCAAATTGACTTGCGGAGTTAGGGAACCTATGGGAGTTTTAGATACCTCATGTATGCAATTTCTCATAGCAATTTAGGTCGCGAAATCAATCGTGTTTTTCGATTTCGATACGTTGTTTATTCCTACGTCTATACGACGTTGAAGATTCGTTACCGACGTTCCTATTTGGGCTTTTTCTGGACGATGTTGGCGCCGCTGATTCAGTATCTGATGATCGGCGTGATTATGGGTATGTTGGTCGGCTCGAAAATTCCAAATTATTACCGCTATTATTTTTCAGGAGCGCTGTTCTTCTCGTTGATAAACGGCGTGATTGGTAAATCGCCCCTAATCATGATTGGTAATGAACACTATATCAAAAAGACGTTCGTGCCGAAAACGATCTTTATTTTGAATGTCGTTTGTTATGAGTTTGCGAATTTCTTCTTGTCCGCGCTTGGGCTCGTCGTTTTCGGCGCTATGTTTGGCGCGGTCGAATTGCACCCGACGATTCCGCTATCGATTCTGGCGCTGGGTTTTGCGCTGGTTTTCTTACTGGGGATTGCGAGCTTTATTAGTGTTGCGACGGTTTATTTTCGCGACTTTGATTACATTATCCCGGTCGCGATGCAGGCTTTGTTTTTTGTGACGCCTATCACTTACGATATGAGTATGATTCCCGAAAAGCGTGCTTGGATCATCACTTATAATCCATTTTATTATTTTGTCGAAATTTTCCGACAGCCCCTTCTTGGCCAAGTGCCATCATGGAATTTTTATGGAATAGTAGCTGCGACCTCATTGGTGACCTGTTTTTTGGGTCTTTGGTGTCTGCGGCATTTTGAAAACAAAATAGTCTTTAAGTTGTAATCGCCATGAACCATGCACCGATGATCACAATTCAGGATTTATCGCTCGAGTACGAACTGCACTATGATCGTACGTCGACATTCAAAGAATTTGTAGTCAATGCCCTTTCCCGCCGTTCCTATGTTGATAAGAAAAAGGATATGCTTCTCGTCTTGAATTCCTTGAACCTAGAGGTGAAAGAGGGCGAGCGGGTGGGAATCGTCGGCTTCAATGGCGCGGGCAAGAGTACTTTGCTTAAGGTGGTAGCGGGTATTTTGAACCCGACCTGTGGAAAGCTCACGGTCAGGGGTGCGGTTCAGCCGTTGATAGAAATCGGCGCCGGATTCAATCCGGAATTCTCTGGTCGGGAGAATATCTATTTCAATAGTTATATGTTGGGTTTCACTAAGGCGCAGGTCGAAGAGCGGGTCCAAGAAATCATCGACTTCTCGGAACTCGAAAAGTTCATCGATGTGCCGGTCAAGTATTATTCCTCTGGCATGCAGGTGCGTTTGGCATTCACGATTGCGACCTCGATCCGACCTGAGGTTCTGATTTTGGACGAAATGCTGGGAGCGGGCGATGTATCGTTCATTGATAAAGCTAAGCGCAGAATGCAAAGTTTAATCGATGATGCGAAGTGCATGATGATGGTTTCACACGATCTAGGTTTGATCGAAAGCCTATGCACGAGGGCGATTTTTTTAAACGGCGGTGAGGTCGCGATGGACGGCATCCCCCGCGAAGTGATCGCTGAATACCGTCGTATCGCCAATGTACCTGCCTGAATCTTGGCGCGCCTAATTCAACTCAAGTTTTGCACTGAGTTCTTCAAGTGACAGGGCTGGTTCTTGCCATTCGATTTGCGATCCCGCAATGCGTGACTCAAGATCCTTTGCGGCTTCAATCGCGTTTTCTAGAGTATGTGCGAAACATTCAGGAGTTAGTTTCTCGAGAATCCTGAAATTTCTCGAGACTGACGCCATATCTTTGCACTCAAAATCATTGGTGATGCAGATGACTCCAGAGCGCGCAAGCTCCAATGGGGGATAGCTCGGGTGCGGTGAAAGCATAAGTGAGATACCGACATCAAAACTCCGCAGAAAGGCGGGATACGCCGCGAGGTCCACCTTGCCGACATGAATAGCCTTATGGCCGTTTGCCATGGGAAGAGCGACAACACTCTCTCCTGCGGTGATGAGCGCGATCTC
The DNA here is from genome assembly GCA_005793615.1 of Bdellovibrionales bacterium. Lineage (GTDB taxonomy): Bacteria > Bdellovibrionota > Bdellovibrionia > Bdellovibrionales > JAMPXM01 > SXRI01. The sequence goes on along the minus strand of SXRI01000346.1, from coordinate 8,739 downwards.
GTCGGGAAGGATGCGGGTCTTTTCCGACCACGTCCTTAAACCTGCCGAAATAAGAGGAAAGAGGTTTCGCGGTACGTTGGGGCGAGCATAAACGAAAACGCGCGTGACGTCGTTTCTTTCTCGCCAACTGAGCGTCTCTTTAGGAGGCGGAAAGAACCGCCCTGGATCGATTTCTGGCTGAAACGCCTGAAATACCATCGGCGACTGTGGCTCCGATTTTCGCAAATAGTTCGCGAGAAAAGTCGAATTGACCAAGCCTTTGATCGGCCATTGGTAGGTCGCGCGTGCCTGAGCATACTTTTGCGACCATGGATAGAAACCAGGCTCAAAATCTTGAATCAGGTATAAGAGCTGTTCAAAGCCGAAAATTCCCTTTTGGGCGCGATCAGCGAGGAACTCGGTTGTCCACCAAGCGGTGCCAACAAAGCAATCGTTTTTGGTGAACTCGGTCGCCTCGAATTCATCGACGCCAGCGAAGGAATTGCTTTGCTCAAAGACGGGTGCCGAACCGAAGACTCGCTTCACTGCCGCAAGGAGAGCGAGTTTGGATTTTCCTGCGAGAGCCGAGTCGATGCACACGAAATAAATTCGCCAATCAGGAGACCGTCGCGAAAGTTCTATTCCTAATTTGATGCCGGTTAAAATTCCGCCGAAGAGGTTTTCGACCTGCAGAGACGGAAACACGATGAAAATTCGGCGAGGCGCGGGGAGAATGGGGCGAGCGGCTGGTTGCTTCGCAGATTTTAGAATGCCGGCGTTACGGGCGGATCTTAAAAGATATCTTCCAGCGCGTAGGCTAAAACGCCACAACTTGCGTGCAACAGTTTCCAGGCGGAGTGCCAGGACCCCTAGCAAAACTACAATAAACGGGACGAGATCTGCCGTTACCAACCAGCCACGCCGCATTGCTTCGATGAGCGCTCGAGATAGCAGCGTACCTTTTTGAATGGCTGAGAAAAAATCGGCGATTTCGCGCTTGCGAATCGAGCCAGTCGCGGTCGTATGGCATAGCGAAAATTGTAGCGCCGCTAGGCTCGCGAGATGTCGTACCATGCGTGCTTGCTCGCGCCAGCTCTGTAAATGGGCGCGGATTCCCCTGGGCGGAGCGACGGACCCAATCTGATTTCCGTCGTGTTGTCGGTAAAGCACGGTCGGTTTATCTAATCTGCGGATCGTTCCGAAAAACGGTGCAACAAGTGCCAGCCAGGCATCGTGAAAGAACGCAGGTTGAGGTCCCTGAGGCGGAAAGGGTAATAGGTGTTTGAGAAGTCTGGCCCGGAAAATAGCCGTGCAGCCCGTTACGGGATTTCTAAGCAGGTGGCTGGCGGCCGATGTACCTGTAGCGCGTTTTTCTCTTCGCCAGACCGAAGTAAAAAGGATGTTGCCTGTAGCATCAATGGCAGTCAGATCGGAATGCACCAACAGTATGTCGTCGGAGATGAACTCGGCTAACTGCCACTCCAGCTTATGTGGCAGCCAAAGATCGTCTTGGTCGCAGAGGGCTATTAAGCCTTCTCCTTCGGCGACCTCGTAGAGTCTGGCTTCGATATTGTGATAGACGCCGAGTCGCTGCGGATTCTTGAGGTATGAGAAGCGGACGTCAGTACCGATACTATCGTGAACGAGGTGCTCTGAATCGCCATCGTCAGAGATCACGCATTTCCAGTTCTGGTAAGTCTGATTTTGAAGCGACTGAATTTGCTGGTGAAAGAGCACCGGATCAGGAGCAAAAATTGGAAGAATAATGTGAATGGACATCGATGTTGGCATTTTCAAAATTTAACATGCTCCGCCGGGGATTCAATCCCGCTTGTTAGGCGTGAGAGGTGATTTTTTGCTGCGGCCGCCATCTCGGGCGAGAGAGAGTTTATGAACTCAAGAGCTCCGCCAGTCTTCGCTCGCAGAGGGTTATCGCGAAGAAGTTCAATTTTGACGAAAGGCACACCTGAAGCGAGGACTTCTCGCCAGAGGTGATGCAGTAGATTCACTTGATGAAGCTGCTTGATCCTCATGAAATAGTAGCCGTCCGCTCTTAGCTTTTTCGCTTTGTAAGATTGCGGAAAAGTGAGAACCCATAAATAGAAAATAAAGTGAATCGCGAGGGCGCGCATATAATGGGTGGCAAACATAATTCGGCTCATGAAGCGCCATTGGAAGACTGTCGCGGGGTGAAAGCCGGCAGCCATGAGTTTGGTGCTCAGGCCGATTTCAAAGTCGTTGATCACGTCGATTTTAGTTGGGCGTGGGCCGACTTCCTTCCAGAAGTTGGCGAAAGCCTCACTTTGAATCACGGCGCGTCGAAAAACCATGAAGTAACTCTGCAAGTGCCAGTGGCCTTGGTTGTTTGAGGTCATGCCCCAAAAATCGCACGGTTCACTGGTCATTCTCCTGGCCATTCTCTCGAATACGGATGTGAGGGGGGCGAGTGGTCCATAACAGCTGTCATTGCAGATCACGAGCTCTGTGCAATGCTCGAGCTGCACGGCCGCCAATCCGCTTTGCCAGCTGGCAAAATCGTAACCGACGTTAGGTTTTAAAATGATGCGCTCTGCGAGGCCGGTGAGTTTGGCCTGTTCGGTTTCACCGAGTTTCGACGTGGATACGAAGATCACTTGCTGGCAAACGGTGCGGAGTTCAGCAAGATATTTGAGAACGTAGGGATCCACTCGATCATCGCGGTCAAAGTGGGCAAAAATGCAGACTCTCATCAGTTTCCGGTCCTACCAAAAGCGTCCTTCCGCAGGCGCGCGTCAATCGTATTGGCAGGCAGTATGTTACGTTGAATTTTCACAGATAGGCAGTAAATACCGTGATGCAAATGGAAACAAGCCCAACTCAGCAAACTCAAGATGTGCCTCCTCAGATTGGTGGCATCATTGTCAGCTACCATCCCTCGGAAGAACTCGTCGCTGTAGTGAAGGCCATTCGTGGGCAAGTGACGAAACTCTTGATCGTCGATAATGCCTCGGAGGCAAAAGGAACCGAGGTATTTGAGCGCCTTGCTGGCGTGGATTTCGAGATTATTCGCAACCCGGAAAATTTAGGGATCGCGACTGCTCTTAATCAAGGCCTCGCATGGGCCCGTGGCCATGGGCTCGATTGGGTGCTCACCCTTGATCAGGATACGGTTTGCGAAGCGGATATGGTGGAGCGGATGTTTGATGCTTATCGGGCGTCGGTAGGGCGCGAGCGAATCGCCGTGCTCGCGCCGGTCCATTTTGATCGAAAGTCAGGACATTTGAGTGCTGAGCTCAGCGGGCTAGGTACTGCGCTCGTCGATTGCAACTATGTTATGACTTCAGGAAACCTTGTTCCGTTGGCGATTTTTGATAAAATAGGCACCTTTGATGAATCGTTTTTCATAGATTATGTGGATCATGATTTCTGCCTGCGTGCGAAGAAAAATGGCCTTCGAGTGGTTCTGGTGCCTAGCGCTCGAATGGGGCATAACGTCGGAAATTTGAAGCGTCACTCCATTGCGGGCCTGTTTTCGTTTTTTTCCCATAACTATCGTCCCGAGCGGCACTATTATCGCTATCGTAACCGCATCATCCTTTACCGGCGGTATTTCGGAAGCTGGATCTGGCATGATCAAAGGTTCGCTCTCGGCGAACTTGTGAAAGTCTATTTAGTAGAGAAGGACCGCTGGAAGAAAACCAAAGCGATGTTCCGCGGAACGGTCGATGGTCTACTGAATCGTCTAGGTCCTATGGGGCGCCCGGGAAAGTCGGCAGGTTCGCGTTAGCTCAGTTAAAGTTTCCTGGGGATTCTGACTGTTGATGCGGCGCCTTATGGCCTAGTGCCTTCCTATCTTGACTCGCGCGCCAAGCGCAGGTGTAAAGGGAGCGCGCTCCCTTAAGATCAGGCGGGAGCAGGAGGTAGTTCACGTGAAAGGTATTATTCTTGCCGGCGGAAGTGGCACGCGTCTTTACCCGGTGACCAAGTCGATCAGCAAACAGTTATTACCCGTCTACGATAAACCGACGATCTACTACCCACTTTCGACCCTCATGCTTGCGGGTCTCAAAGAGATTCTGATTATTTCGACTCCCAGGGATTTGCCGTTGATTCGAGACCTGCTCGGTGACGGCTCTCAGATTGGCATGAGGTTCGAGTATGCCGAGCAGGCAAAACCGAATGGTATCGCTGAGGCCTTTATCATCGGCGAGAAGTTTCTGGCGGGCTCCGCGGCCTGTCTGATTCTGGGCGATAACCTTTTTTACGGACATGATATTCCCACTATGCTCGAGCGTGCGGTGGCTCAGCGCGAGGGCGCTACGGTTTTCGCCTATCATGTGAATGACCCTGAACGGTATGGGGTGGTCGAGTTTGATCGCTCCGGAAAAGCCATTTCGCTTGAAGAAAAACCGAAAGCGCCGAAATCCCATTGGGCGGTCACCGGACTCTATTTCTACGATAAAGATGTTTGTTCGATGACAAAGTCGCTGAAGCCCTCTAAACGTGGCGAGCTTGAAATCACCGATCTTAATCGAATGTATCTCGAGCAAGGTCGTCTTCGCGTCGAGTGTTTCGGGCGGGGGGTAGCGTGGCTGGACACCGGAACGCATGAGTCGCTGCTCTCGAGTTCGCAGTTCGTGCAAACGATCGAACAACGGCAAGGGTTGAAGATCGCTTGTATCGAGGAGATCGCCTTTTACAAAGGGTTCATTTCAGCCGCCCAACTTGCGAAGATCGCTGAAGAGGCGCCGAGCAACGGATATAGCGCCTATTTGAAGAACCTGGTTAAGAACCCCAACGGCATTTGAAAAGCTGGCAAGATATGTTGATTCTTGTGATCGGAAAGACAGGGCAGGTGGCGCGGGCACTTGCGGCGACAATGCCTGACAACTTGAGATCTCGCGTTCGAGTTGAGTTTTTGGGACGTGATTCCGCTGATCTTTCCCGGCCCGAAGGGCTGCGGGAAGTCATTCTTGGAAGACAGCCTAATCTCGTGATCAATGCGGCGGCTTACACCGCTGTCGATAAGGCCGAGCAGGAAGCAGACGAAGCGGCGCAAGTGAATGCTTATGCGCCGCGCGAGCTGGCTTTGGCTTGTTCGGATCTGGGAATTCCCTTTATTCAATACTCAACAGATTATGTTTTCCCGGGCACCGGGTCGCAGGCGTGGCGCGAAGATGATGCTGTTGATCCACTTTCCGCGTATGGCCGCACCAAGGCTTTGGGTGAAAAACTGGTTCGAGAAGCCTGTTCCCGACATTTGATCCTCCGGACTTCGTGGGTCTACGATCACGATGGCAAGAATTTTTTGCGGACGATGCTGAAACTGGGCGCAGAACGTGAAGTGCTCAGAGTGGTGAGCGATCAGATGGGTGCTCCGACATCGTCATTTGAGATCGCTGCGGCCACATGGAAGATTGCCGAGCAGATTCTTGGCGGTGATTTCAAGGAGTGGGGTACTTATCATTTGACCGCAAGTGGCGTAACAAGTTGGCATGGCTTTGCGCTGGCGATTTTCGAGCAGGCCCGGGATCTGGGATTGCCGCTGAAGGTTAAAACCGTCGAGGTGATTTCAACGGCGGAGTATCCGACACCCGCTCGGCGTCCTATGAATTCGCGACTTAGCAACGAGAAGCTTGCTCGTGCCTTTGGATTTACGTTACCTTCTTGGGAAAGATCGCTCGTCGAGTGTCTGGCTCGACTCACAGCAGAGCTGCCACATAAGGGCGACATAAGGACGACAGAAGGCCAAAATGAAAGTAACTGAGTTTAGTATTCAAGGCCCGAAATTAATCGAACCAAAAGCCCATGGTGATGCGCGCGGTTTTTTTACCGAACGTTATCGCGAAGATCTTTTCCGTGAGATTGGCGTCGGTACTCATTTCGTTCAGGATAATTACTCTCGTTCGCAGACCAAGGTTTTGCGGGGCCTACACTATCAGTACGACAAACCGCAGGCCAAACTGGTGACCGCGACTTCGGGACGGATTTTGGATGTCATCGTGGATATCCGCAAGGACTCACACACATTCGGTCAAAGTGTTTCTGTGGAGATCGATGGCGGAAAGCCTGCTTGGTTTCTAGTTCCTGCCGGATTTGCGCACGGTTTTTTGGTCCTGAGCCCCGAGGGCGCCGATCTGATGTATAAGGTTGATGCCTACTACAATCCGAAGGGTGAAGGCGGTATTCGCTGGAACGACCCCGCACTTAAGATCGAATGGCCAATCCGTGACCCGATCGTCAGTCCGCGAGATGCTGAGTTGCCCGGTTGGGGAGCCTACCTCGAGCATCCAAAGTTTTGAATCTCGCCTATCGAGCTGATTGGCAACCCGTTGTGGATAGGTAGATTGCTGGAAGGGAAATCAGCTCTATGATCGGATCATTCAAGAAAAAGTGGCGACTAAATTTTGTCCGCATTGATTCCAATTTCTTCAGCTTGGTTGGAGTGACGCTTCCTCTCTGTCAGGATGGGATCTGATGACGCCCTCAATGGAGCCGGCAAATACCGCTCGAATTCAACCCAAGTCTATGGCGCGGAATACGGCGCTGAACTTGATTGGCCAACTCGTGCCGATGCTGATTGGCTTGTTCTCGATTCCGGTATTGATTAGCAATATCGGCCTGGATCGGTTTGGGCTTTTGTCGCTTGTATGGATTGTCATCGGATATTTTACATTCTTCGATTTAGGCCTTGGACGCGCAATTGTAAAACTCATCGCAGAGAAGATAGGTGAGCAACGAGAAGAAGAGATTCCTCCGATTTTTTGGAACGCACTTTTGATCATGACCGCGATGAGCGTTATCGGGTCGGTTGTATTGTTGATTTTAACGCCGACGCTGGTGACCACGGTATTTAAGATTCCGGAAGGTCTTCATGATGAAGCCGTAAGATCTTTTTATTGTCTTTCGGCGTCGCTGGTTCTAGTGACGATTACAGCCGGCTTTCGTGGCGTACTTGAAGCTCGGCAACGATTTGATTTCGCGAATCTCTTGCATATTTTGATGGGCGCTTCGACGTTTGTCGGCCCACTCCTGGTTTCTTTTTTCACGCAGGATATTTTCATTCTAGTCTTAATGCTGCTCTTCGTACGCGTGATTGTTTTCATAGCGCATCTTTGGTTCGTGTTTTCCCTTTATCCCGAGTTACGAAATCCCCGTCAAATCGAGCGGGCGATGATTCGCCGACTTTTTAAGTTCGCAACCTGGATGACGGTATCGAATGTCGTCAGTCCCATCATGGTGTATTTCGATCGTTTTATTTTGAGTGCGATCGTGCCGGTGGCGCAGCTCGCATTTTATACCACACCATATGAAATCGTAACCAGGCTTCTGGTGATTCCATCGGCGGTGGTTCGGACCCTCTTTCCGACATTCGCACTGCTCGGTGTTGATCGCGAATTAAGTGTCGGTGTGCTATTTATCCGCTGTGTGAAATTACTTTTGTTTGTGCTCTTTCCGACGATTTTGCTGATCGTTTATTTCGGAGAGGAGGGACTGAGGGCTTGGTTGGGTGAGGCGTTTGCGCTGAAGTCGACGACAGTTTTGCAGATTCTTGCCATCGGCATCTTCTTGAATGGTATCGCTTTTTTGCCGATGACTCTTTTGCAGAGTGCTGAACGCCCCGACCTCAGCGCGAAACTTCATCTTTTCGAATTTCCACTTTATCTTCCGGCCGTTTGGATCATGGCCTCAAACTATGGCATCGCCGGGGCAGCGATCGCATTCACCGTGCGGGTTTCAATCGATATGATCGGACTCTTTATTGCGGCACGCAGGGTGCTACATTCGTTAGGAAAAGAGCTCACCCGGTTGATTTGGCCATTGGCATTGACGCTGCTCACCTTGATCCCGGGTTTCTTGCATTTCACCTTAACGGAAAGAATCGTTACCGCAGTCGGCATCTTGATTTCCTTCGGATTCATGTTCTGGGCGGTGGTGCTGCATCTCGAAGACCGGCTGATCGTGCTCGAACGCGCCCGTCTCAAAATGCCGCCTTTGGGCACGCAAAAATTGAATCTGCCGGCGACCGGCAAGGAGGCCGGTAAGGTTTGCGCTGTTGTTTCGGTGTTCAATCCTACGGACGAAATCGTCGCGAATATCAAAACCTATATCTCACAGGTCGATCATGTTTTTATTATCGACAATGGCTCATCGAGTTCGGCGGCATGGGTATTGTCGGGTCCTTGGAATGAGGATTCGGCGAAGATCACGATCATTCGCAGTCAGGTGCATCTAGGTTCCGCAGCCGCAGTAAATCTTGGCATACGAGGAGCTAGTAAGCGCGGCGCCGAGTGGGTGGTGACGTTCGAACAGGATAATCGCGTGCCGCCGGACTATATCGCAACTCTTCTTAGTACGCTTGATTTAGTGCCGCAGGAGCGAAACGTGGGTGCGGTTTGCCCCGTCTATTTCAATGAAGCGACGGGCCGGGAGTTTAGCGTAAGCGGTAAACTGAATGGAGTTCTTTGGGATGAGGTCAAATCTGTCAGTTTAGCTGGTACGATCTTCAAGGTCGCTGCGATTTCGAAGGTCGGCCTTTTTGAAGAAAAATTGTTTATCAACTATATCGACCACGAATTTGCGTTGCGACTTCTCGGGCATGGCTATGTGTTGATCGAAGCGCGTCGTGCCCGCTGTGTGCTCCATCACGGTCCGATGAGGATACACGGTATTAAGGGGCTACAGTTTTCGGCACCTCATTATAATCCGGTGATGCGTTACTACCTTTCGCGAAATCGATTGGCGCTCTACCGGCGGTATTTCCTGCTTGAGCCGATATGG
>SXRI01000345.1 GCA_005793615.1 Bdellovibrionales bacterium | reverse complement strand
TCGGGTGGGGCCGGTCCCTTCCCGAACCACGTGCCACGGTCGCGCGCCACCATTTTCAAGACCTTGCTGGCCTTGAAGCTTCCGGTGACCTTTGACTGTGAGTGGTAAAGCTGAAGTGTCATCTTCGTACGAAAATGGTGGTCGCTGCAGGACTTGAACCTGCGACCTCTTCCATGTCAAGGAAACGCGCTACCAACTGCGCCAAGCGACCACTAAAAGAAAAAGGTACCGGTTGTTATAGGCGCTAAGTATCAGTCTGGCAACAACAATATCGAAAATCCAAAACACCTATCGTTCTCACCCAGAGCAAAGGTTGATCAGTAAAGCTCAACGTGGTCGTTTTCGCGAAAGCCAGAGCCGGAATGAATAATGCCAATGGAGCCGTCTTTGCCAAAGTAGGTCACCACCTCGATCGTACCCTTTAAACGCCCGGGAACCTTGCCGATGAGGGCGCCCGAATCAGGATCATAGACGTCCTCGCCCTCGTCAGTCACTTTCAGAATGTCGCCGATTTGCAGGCCTGAAAGGCGCCCCGCATTGAGGTAGATGCGATCGCCCTTCACCAGCGCCACACGCCCCTCCCACGATAGCTTCTCCACACTTTGTGCGATTCGCGGAATGGTACTGTGAAACGCTTTTGAGACCACCGCATCGATAAGTTTAGGATCCTCCTCGAGAAATCGATCGCTGAACGATCTCTCCGCTACACGCGTGGTGGAGTCTTCAACTTGTGCCGAGCGGGTTTCATTGAGAGCGATATGCGCATTTTTAGTATTGACCATGCGGATCTGCACAGTGGCATCAAGCCGTGCCCGTACCTGTCTGACGATACCAACTTCATCTCCCAAGCGTTTCGCTTTTATCTCGATGATCCGACCTTCGATAATCCCGGCAAGACCCATAGCGCTACCGATTTTAGCCATGGTTTCAAGATCATACTCGCCATTCTTAACGTAAGTGGCGATGTCTTTAGGAAAATCCGTATTCGAAACGATCACAAATTCATCGGTTTTTCTAAGCGCCCGGTTAAACGACTCACGCGCGAAGGTCGCCGCTTTTTCCGAACGCCCTGTATTATCTAGAAATGGCAACACCATGACCCTTTTACGAGGATTACCGTCGCTCTTTTCCCGGGCCTGAAAGGGAACGTCTCGTGTTTCCGGAATACCCTCTCGCTGACTGGAGTTTCCCCGCGGCGAGAGCAGTGAACAGCTTTGGCAAAGTATCGCCACCAAAACTATGAAGCCGATCCAGGCCAATCTTGCGTACCGTGAGACGATCCATCGTCGGTAAACAAAAGTCATGAATGCCGAATGCGAGGTCAGCAAAGTGCAACTTCTGGGATTTTGGGGATCAATCTTTATGATGCTCATATTAGAAGACTACCAAGTCTTCCCAACAACCAACAACGCGACCAAGGACGAGTGTTTAATGAGCTTTGACTTCGAGCACCACGCCGTTGTCTGAGGAGTCGCTTACTTTCGTGGCAAAGGCGACCATTTGCAGGCCTTTGAGCTTTTCGTCGAAGGCTTTACGGTCACCGCTGTAATCGACTTCAAATACCACTTGTCCGGCCTCAAAGGATCGCTCCTTAAGATTCTTAAGCTCACGCAATCCATGCATAAGCCCCGCCTTAAGTTCCCCAAGCTGTTTGGGGGTCAATTGCCCGCGAATCGCCAGGCGCATGAGATTGCTGCTAAGGGTGCCTCGTTGCCAAGCCTCGAACACCTGCGTCGCCAGGTCTTTAACGATGTCGCCAACTTCATTGGTGATCTTGGCGCGAATAGCTGTCTCATAAGCGCCATTATCGGCATCAAACTGTCGTGACACTTCAGCCACCACCCGCCCAGAATTCGCCTGCAGAACCTCGATCTTAATCGCGATTTGCGCCACTGACATAAGTCGCCCGGCACTGTCCTTTGCCTCACGAAAACGAACATCACCGCGAAGAATCATCGGCGCGCCATAGTAGTCGCTGACAAAAACAAGATCCGACCCCGAAAGACGATCGGCCCTAAACGACTCAGGAAGCGGTGACACTTGCAGACCCAAAGGTTTAATGACGTGAAAACCTTGACGCGAAAACTCAACTTGCAGGCGCTGGTGGAACTGATAACTAATTTGTTGGACGAATTTAAGTGTTTCATCCTTGGGCTCACCCTGCCACCATCGAAGTGCAACACCGGTTCGGCGATCAATAAACGAGACCATCGGCAGCAATGATGACGGGCCATTGGCTTCGTTCATAAACCCATTATCCATGATCATCTTTCGAAGCGACGATATCGAAAGCTTGAGTTCCACGGACATCTTCCAATTGCCATCGGGAGTAGCAATCGGCTGGCTTGCATTAACGAAAGGAATGAACTTTCCGGACTGTTTGATGATCTTATTCTCAATAATACTCTTACTTTTTTGATAACGTTTCTCACCGATAATTTCAGTAACATGCGCACGGGCAGTGTCGGTGATAACTGTGCTCTGAATCTCGCGCGCAGCTTCAACTGCGGAACCCGCCTTCGATACTCCTTCGACAGTGATGGTCATCAGATCACCTGAGGTTTGAATCACTGGGGTTGGCGTTGGTGAAGGCGTTGGTAAAGGCATCGCCGCCCTTCCGTGCATTGCCACCAAGGAAGCGATGGCGAATACGAGAACGATCCCGATCAATGGGCGCTGCAACCTTCCTAGAGTCATTTCATCCTCCCCACCCAAAAAAACACTACTTAGCCTCGTATCTCGACAAAATCAGTGCGCCCAAAAATTCCGTGCAAGCCCTCAAAAAACTCACGCGAAGGACTGACACCCACCGGTTCAACCACTCCAAGTGTCACTGTTTTTGCCATTTCAGGCAACGCCAACTCGAGATCAACCCCGGTTGAACCAGGATACTTCGTCAACAAGCGACTGAGTCCTGCCAAATGAGTTTCCATCGTGGGATCTATCTTGAAGGTCATGTGTTTGGATTTCCGTAACACCTCTTCAAGTATACCGACGCGATCAACCATGATCTTGGCCGACTCATCTTCGATTTTCAACTGCCCCCCGACCAACACCGGTTGATCAGTTTTGAGTTGAACTTCGTTTTTCGCAAAGGCTTCAGGAAAAATCACGAGCTCGACCGAGCCACTAAGATCCTCAAGTTGCGCAAAAGCCATGCGCGAACCTTTTTTTGAAATAATCTCGCGAAGCGACACGATGAGCCCGGCGATCACCACGCGTTTTTCAGGCTCTTGTTTCATTAGCTGATCGATCGTTCCTGTCGTCCAAATCTTGATGAGATTCGACATCCCCGCCATAGGATGATCGCTAAGATAAAATCCCAGGACCTCTTTTTCATATTGTAGTTTCAATGCCCGAGACCAAGGCTCAACCGAATCAAGAGTCACTTTAACGGCTGTAGGCTCAGCGGCCTCGAACATCGCAAAGAGACTTCCCTGCCCGACCTCTCGATCATGACGAGCGCTCTCTGCACGATCCAAATACTTGGGATAACCGTTCATCAACTGCGCCTGATCGGCACCCATGCCATCAAAGGCTCCGGCTTTAATCAAACACTCGATAACCTTCTTATTGACACGCTTAAAATCAACCGTCTCAAAGAACTGAGCGAGGGATTCGAACTGCTTGTCCGGGAGTGACTCCCTGGCCTCGACGATAGCTTCGATCGCGCCTTCGCCAACACCTTTGATCGCACCGAGTGCGAAAAAAATTATGTCACCCTTTACCGAAAACTGGAATTGCGAATGATTCACATGCGGCGGCCGGACTTCGATACCACGACTTTGGGCATCTTTAACATATTTTACGACGTTGTCCGTGGTCGACATTTCGGTAGAAAGAAGTGCCGCAAAAAACTCGACCGGATAATAGTTCTTTAGCCAAGCGGTTTGCGCCGAAACTACACAATAGGCGGCAGCGTGCGATTTGTTGAAACCGTAATTCGCAAACTCCTTCATCAACTCAAAAAGTTCGCCGGCTTTCTTCTCGTCAAAGCCTTTCGCGAGTGCCCCCTGCATGAAGCGCGCTTTCTGTTTATCCATCTCTTCAGCGATTTTTTTACCCATCGCCCGGCGAAGCATATCGGCTTCACCAAGGGAATATCCGCCGATCGCCTGCGCGATCTGCATCACTTGTTCCTGGTAGACGATAATCCCGTAGGTCTCACTGAGCAGGGGCTCCAAATCCGGGAACAAGTACTTCACGGCCTCTTCACCATGCATCCGCTTGGTGTAGGTCGGAATCATCTCCATCGGACCTGGTCGATAAAGCGCGTTGATAGCGGTGATGTCCTCAAACGACTTCGGGCGAATTTTACGAATCGCATCAGTGATTCCGTCACCTTCGAACTGGAACACGCCCGCGGTATCGCCCTTGGACATGAGCTC
>SXRI01000344.1 GCA_005793615.1 Bdellovibrionales bacterium | reverse complement strand
GTAACATTTATTTACCGGTAAACACGCATAAGACCTCGCCGACAAGAGTTGCGGTTTCGGAGAAGTATCTCCGTGTCGCCTTCTTGTCTCTGGGCCTTAGCCTGACTTTGGTCATGGCCTGGGAGCTCGCGCGCTCACGGCAACGTATCATTGACGATACCAAAGGAAATCTGGAAAAATACGCGGCCATCACCAGCACCACCATCGGTGAAAGACTCAATCGCATCGACACCGCCATGAAAAATTGGGCCATCTGGCTTAGCGAAAAGCCAGAGCGAATCAATTCCGATCTCGATCTACACCTCAAGGCCAGAAAGAACACTCTTGCGGATATCGAAGGTCTAGACATTCATGTCGTCGATCCGAGTGGCGACTATCTACTGCCGAAATCGGAACCGGACGATGCTTCGATCGCACCTCACGAAAACGTCGCTAGCGAGAAGTGGTTCGAAAAGCTAAAGATCAATCCTCAACAAGAGACCATCCTCACCGAGCCGATCCGCAGTCGCATCAAACCTCAACGATTTCTAGTGATCCTGGCACACCGAATTTCATCACCGTCAGGCGAGTTTCTCGGCGCCATCGTCGCGTCAATTGAAGCATCTTACTTAAGCAAGGCGCGGACCGAACTCAATCTCGGCGTCGATTCTGACTTTGCCCTGGTCGCCGGCGATGATCTGTCCTTCCTGGATTACTTCCCGCCCCGCGGCGACATCATCGGCAAAAGACTACCGCAAAGCGAATTGTATCAGGAAGTTCTCTCGGGAGAGAAACAAAGTCATGTCACCATCGGCAACTCACCCATGGACGGTGACGAGCAAATCCTCGCCTTCAGATGGATTCGTGGCTTGCGCCTTCTCGTGATCACTGGCATTGATCTTCACCCTCTCCTTTGGTCATGGTATCGACAGGTCCTTTTCTACTCGCTGTCGTTGATCATGATGTTTACGGCCGGCACTTATTTCCTGATTCGCCATCGAACCGATTTACATGTCGTCGCCCGCATTCAACAAAATTTGGCTCTGGAGCGATTCAAACTTCAACAGATCGTCAGCAAAGCCCCCGCGATCCTTTACACGCTTGATCTCTATAATGACCGCAAAACAAACTTTATCTCGCCAGGAATCGAAATCTTTGGCTATCAGCCCGAGGCCTTCACGGAGAATCCTGAATTCTGGCTTCTGCAAATTCATCCCCACGACTTCGATCGGGTCATGAACCAACGGCGTAGTGTCGTAAACCAACGCACCGTTCACATGGAGTACCGCTTCCGCCGCTCCGATGGAGCTTACCACTGGGTGCGCGACCATCTTTCCATGAGCGTCGACTCCAACGGCATAACCACGGACCTCATCGGCTTCTTGCAGGATGTTGACTACGAAATCGCCACGCGCGAACGCTTCGAATTGCTCTATGAAGCCATTGATCGCACTGCCATCATTTCAACAACGGATCGTCACGGACACATCACACACGTTAATGACCGCTTCTGTGAAATCTCTGGTTACTCGCGTGAAGAACTTCTTGGTCAGAGCCACCGGCTCCTCAATTCAGGCAATCACGAGCCCGCATTTTTCAAAACCCTTTGGACGGCGTTGAAAGGCAATAAAGTGTGGCGAGGCGAGATCCGCAACCGCAGTAAGGACGGTGCCTTCTACTGGGTCAATACCACGATCTCGCCGTACTTTTCCGGCGGCGGCCGCGACAACTCATTTATTTCCATCAGTTTCGAAACCACGCAGGAAAAAGATCTTCAAGAAATGCTGTTCACCTCGGCAAAGCTGTCGGCTCTTGGCGAAATGTCTGGCGGCGTGGCCCATGAGATCAACAATCCGATTGCCATCATCATCTCCAAAGCACGCCTTCTTCAACGCCGAATCCTCGCGGACAATGTGAATAAAGAACAGATTGCCGCTGATCTCAAGAAAATTGAAGACACCGGCAATCGTATTGCCCGTATCGTCAAAGGTTTAAGAACTTTTACCCGCAAAGGTGAAAACGATCCCCTCGAAATGGCGAGTCTTCAACAAATTATCAATGAAACTATCGATCTCTGCGCCGAACGCTTCAAACTTCACTCTGTCGAGCTAAGACTCGCCGACATCCCTGCTGCCACGCTTCAATGTCGTCCGATTGAAATCTCACAGATCATTCTCAATCTCCTCAACAATGCCCACGATGCCATTGAGAACCTCGAGGAGCGCTGGATTGAAATTGGCGCCACGGTGACTAACGAAACGGTTCGCATTGCCGTTACTGACAGTGGCCATGGTATTGCCCCGGAAGTTGTCAGTAAGATTATGGAGCCATTTTTCACCACCAAAGGTATCGGGCGCGGAACCGGCCTTGGCCTCAGTATTTCTAGTGGCATCGCTAAAAGTCATCATGGCGAACTCTTTTACGATCCGTCTTCTGCCAACACCCGTTTCATTCTACAGCTACCACTCAACCAATTCGTTCAACTGGATAAGGCCCAATGAATCTACTTCAAGGAAAAACAATTTTATTTGTCGACGACGAAGAGTACTTGCGCGAAGTGATGAGCGATTGGTTAGGTTTAGCCGGAGCGACGGTCATCACAGCCGCGAGTGCGCAACAGGGCCTGGAGATCGCCAAACAGCAGCGTGTTGACGCCATTTTGACCGACTTTCGTATGCCCGGAAAATCCGGTTTGTGGCTAATTGAAAGCGTCACAAAAGAACTCGACTATCAACCTAAGCTCTTCATCTGCTCGGGCTTCACCGAACTCAGTGGCGACGAACTCACCAAATTGCCCGTGGACGCCATCTTTGGAAAGCCCTTTGATGAAAGTAAAATCATTCAGGCCATTGCCAGCGCCCTGGTGAAGCCAACCGCTGTCTGAACCACTCACGACGTCTAGAATTCAATCACTGGCGGGAAGGCGCTTGACGGGCCGTTCACCTTTTATCGTGCGAGAGCCCATCGCGCCAAAGTATTCGATCTCCTCGATTCGAGACAAGATGCTCGGATCAACCTCGTCAGTAGCGCTGACTTCCCTGCATATCTCATCATTTTTTTCAGCCCGGTATTTCTCATTGGTGTTAAGCGAACAATATCGTTTGACGGTCTCGACCAATTCGCTGGCGTCACCTGTCGAGCGGAACGCCAATTCCGCCTGGTACATACATCCATCCGCATTCCCAGAATCACAAGAGCGAGTCGCGTACTCAATTGCCTCGGAAAACTCGCCACGTCTATCACGAAGATCCGCCAGGGCAAGGCAGGGGTTAGGATTGACGTCGTCTTTGCCTTGCGCACAGAGTGTTTCATAGATCGACATGGCGGCAAGTTTACGTGGATCTTCATCGGCATATTGATCCCCTCTCATCAATGAAAAACAAGCGTATCCAGGTTCCATCTGGCATCCGGAGAGCAGAAATTCTCCAGCCAACTCGATACTTTGTTCCCTTTCCAAAAGACGTGACGTCGATACGTCACGTTTACTTGCCAAGAATGCGAAATCAAAAAAAACGCCAAAGTGAGCCTTGGACCCGAAGTATTTCTGCACGACGATTTGCTTTTTTTAAAAAAGCTGCGCGACTTATTACTTTCCTTCGTACCCTATGGTAGTTGGCTCTCAAACATCCAACCCGGAAATGCGTTCCACGCGAGACTTCTGGGCTTCGTGTTTAAACTCGCGAATTCGTTGTTATACGTC
>SXRI01000343.1 GCA_005793615.1 Bdellovibrionales bacterium | reverse complement strand
GGAAAAAGTTGCGTTTGGCGATATTCAAAAAATCAGTGCCGAAATTATTGAGGTCCATCTCGATTCTTCGAACCTGACTAACATAATAATTGTAGGCAGCAACCGCCGGCAGGGCCGCAAATAAACCGACAGCGGTTGAAAAAAGAGCTTCCGAAATACCGGGAGCGACTACGGCGAGACTGGCCGACCCGCTTGCGGCGATATGGCTAAATGACGTCATGATTCCGATCACCGTGCCAAGCAAGCCGATAAAAGGCGCGGTACTGCCGGTGGTGGCTAAAAAATTAAGCCGTGATTCTGCAATGGCGATCTCCGTGTCGATCGACTTTCTTACGGTTCGCTCGAGATTATCAAGACCGTAAAGACGTACTTGGCTTTCGCCAGTGCCACTCACCGCTGCTCCATCAAGGGAGGAATCAGCCAGTCGCCGCAGTTCCAAAAAGGCAGCTTTAAATACACGCGCCATACTGGAGTTCGCGTCGTCGTTGATTCTATCAAACACCCGATCGAGTGAAGTTGCTTTCCAGAACTTCTCGCTGAATTTGCTATTGGCCTCGCGCAAGAGATTATATTGGCGATACTTCGCGAAAATGATCGCCCACGAAACCACCGAGAGTGCGACCATCAACAGCACCAGGAACTGAACCATCGGGCCAGCATTAAGAAGTCCATCTAGAACTCCGGCTTTGACGCCAATCTTGGCGCCGCCGGGAGCTGCTTGAGCGACTGTGGGGAAGATGAAATTTGTCATGCAAAAAGGCTAATCGCTAAGCGCGGCGACCGCAATAGTAACCTTTTGGCTCCTGTAGCTACTGTGGTCGAGATTGCAGAACTTTGTCAGGTTGCGATGTGAAAACGCTATCAATGCCGCGACTCCATAACTGAAGAGCTTGCTCTGTCGAGGTGACTGGACCCGCGTAGATTTTTAGCTTTCGCCGATGCGCCTCAGCGATCATATCATCAGTGATCCGATTGAGCAGATGTTCCTTGGGTGAAGCCTCAATGACCAAGACATCGCCGCGAAGCTGCGCGAGCGAGACTAAACCCATCGATGAGAAAAGTATCATTCTTGTGACTTGAGGTAAGCTGGTCCCATAGAGCCAGAGAGGTCTGGCTTCGCGGATATCCTTGAGAAAACCATCTTCAGGACTTTGGATAAGAACTCGGTCGCCGACTTTGGTGTCCTCGATAATCTTTGCTAGCGCTTCGTGAGCGCCCGCGCGATTCCCACGCAGATTAATGATCAAGCGCCGCGAGTTTTGCTGGGCCAATTTAGCAACGACGTCTTTAAGCTCTGGGGCATCAGGGATGTCGCGGTCATCGCCAGCCGCGACCAAAGTACCGTCCAGGCGAATACGGACATCGAGCCAAATCACGACGTCCGCAGGAAGGTTCATATAGCTTGCGAGATGATCGGTGCCGTAGGTCTTTTGACCGGGCGCCGCTGGTAGTTGATAAGCGACGACGTCACGCTGAGAGCCGCGCAGGAAAGCATGATCGTGAGGAACTTTGTTTTCATGCACTGAGTTATTGTGACGCATAAATACCCATCCCAACATTCCAATAGCTGCTATGAGGAGGGTAATAATGAGTAAATTTCTGAGTGCCTGAATCATGGTAATCCATTGATATAACACGCGAAATCAGAGACCAATTGGTCACGGCTCTGATGGTCTATCTACGACTAAAATAGACGTATTTAAATTGACCGAACGCGCATTTTCGTTTAGTTTTCATCTTCACTTTTTCGGGGCGGAACATAACGGAACCACGTAGCGGAAGCAAATGAATAAGATCAATCGAAAAGTTGAATATGCCCTGATCGGGCTTAAGCACATGCGTGGTAAGCCACCGGGCGAGCTGACGACGGTGAAAGAGCTCACTCTCCATTATGGGTGCCCCTTTGAAATGACCTCGCGAGTGATGCAGAATTTGGCGCAAAAAGGCGTGCTGCGGTCCGAACAGGGTGCTTACGGCGGCTATCAGATCACTAAAGATCTCAATCGAATTTCCTTTTACGACCTTATGGCCATGATACTTGGACCGATGGCGGTCGCCAAATGTATGCACAGTAGCGAACTGGAGTCCGCGTGCGAAATTCGTGAAACCTGCAATATTGTATCACCGGTGCAAACGCTCAGCCGTCGGCTGGCCGAATTTTATCGTGACTTAACGGTGGCGGAACTTCTCGATGGCCGAGGCGGAAGCACGGGCAAGAATCTGAAGTCATCGGTCGTGGCAGAGGCTTCCATGATGGCGGAACCGACATGAGCAAAACTAATCAGCCCGAGGTACCAATCGACAGCGACTACAAATATGGTTTCGTCACCGATATTGAAACCGATACCGTACCGCGCGGATTGAACGAAAATACGATTCGTTTGATTTCGCACAAAAAAAACGAACCTGAGTGGATGCTAGAGTATCGTCTGAAAGCGTTTCAGCATTGGTTGACCATGACCGAGCCGACTTGGGCCAATGTGAAGTATCCTAAGATCGATTTTCAAAACATCATCTACTTCTCCGCGCCCAAAGCGAAAACGGAAAAAAAACAGTCCCTCGACGAGCTCGATCCTGAGTTGCTGAAAACATTCGAGCGTCTCGGGATTCCGCTTTCGGAACAGAAACGTATTAGCGGCGTTGCCGTCGATGCCGTATTTGACTCGGTATCCGTGGGAACCACGCATCAAGAAGATTTGAAAAAGCATGGCGTGATCTTTTGTTCGATTTCAGAGGCGATGCACACTCACCCTGAGCTTGTGCGAAAATACTTGGGCTCGGTTGTACCGTTTGCTGATAACTTCTACGCGGCCTTGAATGCGGCGGTCTTTACTGACGGTTCATTTGTCTATGTCCCAAAGGGTGTTAAATGCCCGATCGATCTTTCTACTTATTTCCGTAT
>SXRI01000342.1 GCA_005793615.1 Bdellovibrionales bacterium | reverse complement strand
ACAGAGTTTCGAGATCGAAAAAGGCGAGGAATTTGAATGGATAATCGAGAACAAAAACATGTTGCTACTGCAAAGAGTCAAACCCGCGAAGAAGCGGGCTCTAAAAAACGGCTAGAAACTTTCTTGTCGGAGTACTAGTTACACGCTTGCCGTTCAAGGTGCTGCGGGCGGTACTTGCTCTTTCACTGCTTGGACTGGTACCGGCACTGGCGCACTGACAGTTAAGACCGGATCGATCAATATGACTCAGTCCGCTGGCGTGCACGCGCTCTTCACTTTTATCGTCATGGGAAGCTATGTGTATGTGGCATCGTTCGATGGCTATTAGTCCGAAAATTTCGAGAAACATAGTCAGGGTCATTTTCACGGGAATGTTGTTCTTTTTTCCACATTTTTGTGAAGCTCAACTGATTCCCTTCACAAATTGGGAAAAGCCAATGCCCCGAATCCGCGGTGTGGGAACCACGACCAACCAGGCGGCGGGCGGTAGCATTACGGTAAATAAGCCGGCAAACGTGGTCGCAAAAGACGTGTTATTTGCCTTTATTTGGAATGATAAGAATTTAGGAGCGTCGGCGACGGTCACGACTCCAGCAGGTTGGACTTTGCTGGCGACCGCCCAGTCGAGTGGATTCACCGCGAATCAATACAGACTATCAGTTTACTACCGTGTCTCGGACGGAACTGATGGTGCCAGCTATACTTGGACATTCGGCGCTTCGCAAAGTTACTCGACTGGAACAGTGGTCGCTTACACCGATGTCGATCAAGTCACTCCGAATGATGTCGCTGTTCAGTTGAGTGCAGTTCAAGATATGGCCTCAACCACGCAAACCAACACAGGCGTAACTACGACCACAAAAAATGCGAAAATTCTAAGTTATTACATTGACGAATCGACTGCCTCGACGCTCACAAGCCCAGCAGGATTTGCGCAAGTAGCAAGCGTTAAAGATACTACGAACGCGATGGCGTTCGCGCTTTACGAAAAAACTCAAAACGGGACGGGAGCAACGGGTGGAATAGCCGCTACAGGTTTTACAACCGGGTCGTTCAAGTGCTACGCCGGAGCGGTCGTCGCCATCAGATCCAGGTAAGACAGGGCTGGTAGGTGCGTGGCGGAAACTCGATATCCTGTTGTGGACCTGATCGTCTTGATCGATGTTAGCGGCTTTCAATACTAAAGCACCGTGCAGGTCAGCTCGTGCGAGCTGTGGCCGGCACCTGAACCGAGATCGCGGTAGCGGAAGAAACCTTTAGTGCGATCGCGCGACACGCCGACCGTGAAAGAGTCGGCAGTTGTTCCGGCTTCGATGATACTGAAGCCGTTACGAGCCATGATGAAATTCACCCACTCAAAGCCGGCCTCTTCGCTCTCGTTGAGCATTGCGAAAATTGAATCAGGCTTGGCCCAAGCGAGTTTTCTCTCTGACCAAGTGATGATTTTGCCGCGGCTATTTAAGCGGAGTTTGATCCACTCGTTAGAACCATTGATGGTAACTGAGCACTTCACTACAGTAGTGCCTTCAGTAGAAGGGGCGGCAAAGGAAATGTTAGTGAATATCATTATGAGCGCAACGGCAGATAAGAGCGTCTTCATGGTTTGATCCTCTCGAAAAATGAACAAATTTTGGGTTTGACGAAACAGTCTCCGCGTTTTGCATTCCTTGTGCCAAGATGTGCTGAAACGTAGACGCCTCGGGGTCAAGTGGCTCTGTCAACGCACTAGGCAGCCCACCAATAAAGGGCAGTCCGCAAAGAGCAGTTCGCGTATTTTTCTTGCAAATCCATAGGGAGGAATGGATTAGACGAGATATTTCGCCTTCGCTTGCGATATGGCGGAGAAGGAGAATATGGCATTGCCAACCGCCTTGACAGCTGAAAGACAGATATTGTCTTCTCTGGGTACTTTGCTGCTTCTGGCGGGCATTTGCGTTACTCCGGTTTCACAGGCCGTTGCCAGTCCTCGATCTTGCGAGAGTATTGTAAATGCGAAAGTACCGCCATCAGCTGGACCGCGCAGCAGCGATTTGCTGGTTGCCGCCATCGGTATTAAGAATGGTCTTCCGCCGCGCCTTCTCTCGAGCGATCTTATTCAAGGGCTAAGAAGGATTTTAGGTAAGCGTACGACGACCGCGATAGAGAAACCGGAGAACCTTGCCCTGATTTTCGATCGTCTTTATGGCACCATCGGTAAGGATGAGTTCGAAGAGATCGTCGGTCAGCAAATAACTTCGATCAAAGAACTTCTGAGAGCCACGAGCGCTAAGAGTGACGCTAACGACTTGCGCGACCTGAACCGCGGTTACGGTTGGCGCCTATTGCATGAAGACGACAAAGCATTCAAGGACCCAGGGTTCCAAACACGCAGCCTTCTCGCTACCGGCGCAGGAGGCGATGTCATGGGACTCAAAGATCAAGGTTTCAAATTGCGCAGTGAGTACCACGATCTGTGGGGCACAATCGCTCCACGAAACACTAAACCATTTGCTTTCACGCTGACTGGGTCAGATGCTAACAACCTCCTTTACGACCTTGCTGACATGGCCGCAAAAACTGAGCGCGGTAAAGCCGAGATCTTAGTTTTTGATGGCGTTTATGGCGCTGGCCGCGGGCGCATGCAAGAGGTTGGCTATTTGCGGCACGGATCCAAGCGGCGTGACCTTATCCTCACGAGCCCAGACACGACCGAAATGCATCCCAAGGACCCGCAGGAGATCGCCAGGCTTGAAAAGTTGGAAGATCGCTCACTCGAAGAGA
The DNA here is from genome assembly GCA_005793615.1 of Bdellovibrionales bacterium. Lineage (GTDB taxonomy): Bacteria > Bdellovibrionota > Bdellovibrionia > Bdellovibrionales > JAMPXM01 > SXRI01. The sequence continues at coordinate 314 of SXRI01000342.1, read as the reverse complement.
TTCGCGAGCGCTTTACGAAAGCAAATCCGCCAATCGGTGGTGTTTTGATTGAGCCGATCATGGGAATCAAAGGCGTGCGCTTCTATCGACCGGAGTTCATGCTGCGCTTGCGCGCGCTTTGTGACGAACTGGCTATACCGATTTTCGCCGATGAGATACTCAATGGTGGTCGAACTGGAAAGTTTCTCTCCTATCTACACTATGAGGGGTTCGAGCCGGATTTCTTTACCTTCGGCAAAGGCCTTCTGGTTTCAGGTGTTGCCGAAGTCCGTCGCAGTTCAGAGCGCTCCTATGATATTTCCAAAAAAGTATTT
>SXRI01000341.1 GCA_005793615.1 Bdellovibrionales bacterium | reverse complement strand
GTTCCGTTAACCGCTTATCGGCTTTTCGTTGTTGATTTAGACCTTCTAACTCGACTTTTTCTTTTGATTGTCTCATTATGATGCTTTTTTTAACTGCAACACTTTAGTTATTGCCTGCAAAATCTTTTCCTCGACAAAAGGCTTGATTATCCAAGCCATAATGCCGACTTCTTTACCCGCCAGCTTCAGTTTTTCGCTCGTCTCCGTAGTAAGCATGAAGATCGGAAATTTCCATTCCCCTAGTTTCTCTTTTGCACGCTGAAGCATCGATACACCATCGTACCCCGGCATGTTGTAATCAGAGATAACGAGATCGATATCGGGCGTGCCGACGATCTTCGCCAGGCCATCGTTACCGTCGACGCCCTCTATCACCGTGTGCCCAGCTTTGCGTAAAACCTCACCCAGGTGATTTCTCACTGATAGTGAATCGTCGATGATGACTATCGTTGCCATGTCACTCCCAATGAACCGAACATTCTAAAACAAAAACTCAACGTCGCCATCGTCGGCGCCGCTGGCTTTCTTTAAATCTTCTTCAATAAGTAGAGTCTCAAGTGCGGGCTGGACCAACTCGATGGCCTTCGGGTCGATGATCTCGATCTCCGCCGTACAGATCACAGCGTGATTGCCCTCAAGCAACCGCCAAGCGCAAGTCTCAACCGAATTACCCTGTAGCTCCTGAAACATTCCTTCCGAGTCACCCGCCATTATAAATGGAAGACTGATACCAAACAAAAGTCTGTTCGCTTCCAAAACCCCACGCAAATATCCTGCCTGCAAATTGCAGAACTCTCGAAAGAAATCGATGGCCACCGAGTCATCAACTTCATTTTCTTTCATTTGCAAACCGTGTGCTGCCCATGCCGATGCGGTTTCAAGATCGAAATGCGCCTTGATCATAACTCTGCCCGGTCCACCCCAGAGCATGATGCTGCTGATGTATTCGCTGATCGAGCCGTCTGACCGCAGACTCTCAGACCAATCGTCAACCTTCATTTCGAGATCACGGCAATGCTTGCTCAGTCGCATGCGCGAAGTTTCACGAAGAAAGCGCTTGAAAAATTCCATGCCGCTGTTCTGCACGTTCAACCCTTAAATGAAGTATATCCAGTGTGGCCTCAATGGCGAATTCGTAGTTCGCTCTATTTTCAGGTGTCTTGTCGGAATTTTGAACTGAAATAATTAAAAACTAGACTTATTCCCAGTTTAAGCCGTCAGGACCTAAAAATTTTCGTCTCTAATCCGAAAAAAAGGACGAGCGTTACAATGAGGTCAATTTGAAACGTTTAATTTTGGACTTGTTAAAAAAGATAAAGACTCCCTCGCCGATACCAGAAATAGAGCCCGAGGCAGAAAAGGAAAGCTCAGCAGACGAAGCTGTTGAAGCTTCGTCTGACAACGACAATGAAGACCTGAAAGCCGCGACACTTGAGGCGTCACTTGACGAGAATTCGACTGAAATGTCGGATGAATCTTCGAATGAAGTTTCTAGTGAAACCGCCAACAGCACTCAACAGTTTGAATTTATACCTGTACCGTCACCTGTACTTAACGCCGAAACAGCAGGTGAAGCAGTTCAGGAATTCGCAGCTCTCGCTGCCGAGGCGACTGGTTCTGTTGAGCCTGAGGCCGAAGATGAGCCGCTCCCTTTGCCGGCTGACTTCATAGAAAATGCCATGCCTGAGAGCGCACCCTTTAATCCGCTTGAGCCCGTGCATCCCCGGCAACCCGGAGGAGCATCAGCATTTTTTCAAACAGACCCCGGAATCACCTTGCGAGAGTTGCGAGCAATTTTCGACGGTCCAGACTGGTCTAAGCTGATGCGTAACGCCCGTGACGGTGGCGCTACTTCTATTCTCGCTTGTCGGGTTTTGGATAAAACCATGGCGCTTTTGCAGCACGGGAACAAGCACGTTGAGCGTATGCTCGATGCCGCACAGAACGTGCGCGCAACTACGGGTCAGTTAGCCTCGATTGCGGAAGACATCAAGCAGGTATCGAACCAAACACGGATTGTTTCTATCAACGCCGGTATTGAAGCAAATCGCGCCGGCGTTCACGGCCGTACCTTTCAGGTAGTGGCCCAACAAATGACAACTCTTTCCGAAGATGCTCGCCATCTTACTTTATCTATTGACTCAAAACTCCACGGCGTGAACGAGAAGATCAACATTAACCGCGAACTGTGCGGCGAGGTGGGTAAACTCTTCGGTGACATGAACACCGAGCTCGGCGAATTCCGCCGAATGATGATTCGCGTGGAAGAACTGGCTGAGATCCAAGTGGAACAATTAGGTCACATTGAGCACATCATTATCGAGCCAGCCATCAAGAAAGACGCCGCCTAAGAGCCGCCTTCTGAGGGCGGCACGATGAGTTCCGAGTCTCAACTCTACGAGCTCGGAAACTCACTCATCAAGAACGTAATTTTGGGGATCTACAGGGACATTGTTGACCCGCACCTCATAGTGTAGGTGGGGACCGGTCGAGCGACCAGTGGTACCAACAGCCGCAATAACATCACGCCGTTTGATCTTCTGACCAACCTCGACAAGGATTTGCGAAGTATGACCATATCGAGTTACGACGCCATATCCATGATCGATAGACACTAGCTTTCCATAGCCAGGATCATAGCCGGCAAAGCTCACCACTCCATCAGCGGGAGCAAAAATCGGTGCACCCGGCGAGGCCGCGATATCCAGACCGTTGTGCATCACCGGTCTGCTGGTAAAGGGTGAAATCCGATAGCCGAATTTAGAAGTAAACCATCCACGGGCCGGTTTAATATTCGGTGTCGCCGACAAAAGACTCTGACGCTCGGATAGGGCTTCCCACAATTCTAAGACGCCCTGTTCGCGCAGGTTGGTATCATGTACTGCCTGATCAATTCGAATTGCCAAGGATGCATAGTCGCGCTGGCCTTCGACGGCCAACTCACCTTGGAGCTCATCGGTGGGCGGTTTTTGGTAGAAAACATCATCATACTCTTCGCCACCTTCAGCGCCTCCACGAGGCAAGGCTGCGGGCAACCGGCCCTGTACCTGAGGGTGAATCTCCGCTTCAACACTCTGGCCGACCTTGGGAAGCGGACCAATGGCTAGCTTCAAAGTACGATCTTCACTGTCAATATTAGTAATCAATTTAAGTTTGGTAACGAAACCCTTAACCCGCTCGAGTCCAGACTCCAGCGCGTTGAGTTTTCCTTCAACCACCGAGAACTGCTGCTTAAGCTGAGTATTCTCAACACGTAGTCTCTTGTTCTCGATCGATTGCGACAAAAGTCCAAGATAATCAACAACACACGCTGAAGCGATAATCGCAGCCACGGTACCTAAGGCGAGTCCCGCTTTGAGCCACGCCGCCGAAACGACCACTCTCTTGGTCGTGCCTTTACGGTTGCTGACCATCAGGAAGGTTATTGTTTTCTTTTCCAAAGTCAGATCTCCATTCCTCAGCTTTGGTCGCTGCCTACTGCTTCGTCATTCTGCTAAGGCTTCGATATCCCTGAAATCTCATCGGCAGTATTCTGGCGAAAATTTAGTCCTTTATACTCTCCTAACACGACCCTAAAAGAGACGCCCAAACGCGTCAAATCGTAATTAATGCGACTGGGGCTGTGCATAAAGGACCATTACGGTGACGTTGTCGTCGCCACCATTCTTTTTTGCCTCGTTAATACAGAGGCCGACAATTTTCTCAGGCGGCTGTGTGCGACAAATTTCAGCAATTCGGTCATCTTCAACCAAACCCGACAAGCCATCTGAGCATATTAAATAGATTTCGGACTCTTGCATCTGGCGCTCAATGATATCCACCTGGACCTCGCGCTCGAAACCAACCGAACGGGTGATGACATTTTTGCCTACAAAACGAGCAACGTCTTTCTCCGCGATCAAACCTGCGCGCAACTGCTCATTTACCAAGGAGTGGTCTTCGGTGATTTGCCAGAGGCGCTGCTGACTAAATAGATAACAACGTGAATCACCAACATTACCCACATATAAGACACCATCGAAAACAAGCGCCGCGACCAAGGTCGTACCCATACCTTCGAGCTCGGAGTTGGGCTCACGACTCTTATCATAAACTCGGCGACATGCTTCTTCGTACGCCTGCGTAAGAAGAACGCGGGGATTAATCCGCCGGCTTCCGGAATCACGCATCGCTGTTTTCACAACTTCAAGCATGGTTTCCGCAGCCATTCTCGAGGCCACCTCTCCACCGCGATGGCCGCCCATGCCGTCTGCAACAACGTAGAGCCCTATTGCCTCATCAAAGAGGAAGAAATCTTGGTTGTTCTCGCGGCGAAGGCCGACGTCGGTCTGACACCAAACCTTTGGATTCATCAAAACATCCTGCTGCTTCAGCTCTCTTTGTTGCACTATTTAATTGTATGATTCTTATGGCGCTATCTAAAGCAAAAACCGCCAGATCTGGCTGAGAGGCCTAAAGCCACAGACCTAAGTCGAAAAAATTCTTCTTACCGGTCCGGAAAACGACCTGTCTGCCTTAACTGGAGCGCCCGATCAGCCGATACGGGACTTAGGCCGCAAGTTCTTTAAACACGGACTTTTGATGCGCAACGAACGTAAACAAAGCTTAGCCATAGTCTTTTCGCTGGTCCTGCACGGACTTTTGGCCGCTTTTGTTACTTTTAGTCCCTACTTCGTAAGTGCGCCCCGTAAGGTAGTTCGCCAGACCGAAGTCGAGCTGATTGATCCGGAGAAACTGCGCGAGCTTATCCAAGCCGTAAAACCAAAGGAAAGCGAACTCAAAGGTCAAATCGTCGAACAAAGTGAAAAGGCCCTTAATGATGAGCGCGACGACGAAGCCAAATTTCTTTCACGTCACAATCAAAAGGTAGTACGTGAAACCAAGGCCGCTGTCGTCGGACATTTCCGCAATACCGACGGCAGTGCTGGGGAAAAATCTGCGGAACGCCGACTCGGAAAGACCGTTGTCACTCCTGATTCAAAGAAAACAAACCAACAGATCGATAGCGAAAAGTCAGTCACAAAGAATCAGGAAAAAGTGGCGGCCTTTGCCAACTCCCGCGATGGCGTCCCCACCCACGCTAAGCCCACTCTTAAGGATCTAACTCCGAGCTTTAAGCCGGTACCCCCGCCATCACCTAACGAGATTATGGCAAAAGGTGGCGGCGAAGGCCCATCGACAAGTGACGACCACATCAAGGATGTCGCAACCGGAATGCAGACTCTACTTTCGACTAGGGAATTTGTTTACTATACCTATTATAATCGTATCAAAGATAAGCTCCGCCAATACTGGGAGCCGAAAATCAAAGAGAAGATGGAACATATCATGCGTCAAGGACGCACGATCGCTTCCAATACCGAGCGCATCACCCGAATCGTCATCGTGCTCGACAACACCGGTACGCTCATACGAGTGCAAATTATCGGGCCAAGCGGCGTGAGTGATCTCGACGATGCCGCCGCCGAAGCCTTTAGAGCAGCAGCGCCGTTTCCCAATCCGCCAAAAGGCATTGTTGATTCCGATGGGACTATTAAGATACGCTGGGATTTCATTCTCGAGGCGTGATGATGTCGAGTTCTAGTGCCCTAGCGGGCCTTGTGAAAAGCGTGATTATAGTTACTGGGGGTCGATGCAACTATGCGGCTGCGGGAGCACTCGATCAGTTGATTCGCGAAACCCTCGCGCTCGGTAAACAGCCCATCGTTGTACTTGGTCCTGATGGTGATGATCTGCTTCGCACCTGTTCCCTTATTGAAAACTGTGAAATGGTTTTCGATCCCAACTTTCAAAAAGAAGGAATTTTTTCGGGCGTTAAGGCCGGTCTCGAAGCCGTCAATGGTGCCGCCTTTGTGATTCCCCTCGGAGCCGAAGCTGTTTTAGAACCTTCGCGCTGGGCAAGCTTTGAAAAGGCGCTTCTTGAGGAGCCCAATCGAAATCATGTCATTCGCCCCTTAACCTCGGAAATCAAAACTGGGGACAGCCCCCTTTACCCACTCATGATTACCCCACAGGGATTACTTCCGCTTAAAGCCTTGCCGTCGTCGTCGGATTGGCTGGGTTCAGATCGTATTAAGGTTGCTGAATTCCCCCTCGAAGGCTAGTTGGACTTTAGATGGTTTTGCGCACTCCTTTATACCGTGCTAGACCCTCTTTTCCCGACTGTACGGTAAGATGACGATAGGATGACGGTAGAATGACTGTGGTATTTAAATGCCGCCGTTAAGGTTCGGAGGTTAAGGATTTCTATGGCAAAACCGGATAAGACATCACAAACGAAAAATCAGACTCAAAAAGACAAACCCCTCGCGAAGCGCGAGGTTTTAGATTCCATCTGCAGGCGCGTTCACTACATGACCACACAAATGATTTATCTCGCCAACGATCGCGAGGATAAAGAAAAAGGGGATCCTAAGGTCGGTGGTCATCCGGCTGCTTGCGCGAGCTCACTGCATATCACTGCCGCGCTCGCATTGATTGCTAAGTCCGGCTACGACTACATTGCCAATAAACCTCATGCCGCCCCAGTCGATCATACTTGGAATTATCTCTTGGATCTTTTTTTGAACTCCGATCTGTCCCGCCTCTCTCAAGAGGAAAAAGATCAAGCGATGCAGGGGCTACGTGCTTTTTCTAAAAACGGCGAACATGTTTTTCAATCCTATCATTCGGCCTACGATTGCGATCATCACGGTTATCTGCCCTCTGGAACCGTCGGCATTCCACCAGTGAATGTCGGTTACCTCGCGCATGCTTATCGGTTCGCCAAAGATCATGGTTATGAAGTTCCCGATGCACACTTCTGGGCGATTATCGGTGACTCCGAGTTTCGCGAAGGATCACTTTACGAGGCGGTACCAGATTTTGCTGAGCGTGAAATCGGCAATCTGACCTGGATCGTCGACTATAACCGACAGTCACTCGACGGCCACCGCATTACCAACAAGAACATCATGGGTGGCACCGACGCCGACCGCATGGAGCGCACCATGGCGGCCAACGGTTGGGAAGTGATTCAAGTTCGCCATGGTCAAAAGCGCCTCGAACTGTTTGCCCGCCCCGATGGCGAGGCGTTTCGCAAGTTCATTGACGAAGAACTCCAGGATTACGAACTTCAAGCCCTGCTTCTCGTGAAAGACATGCCGGCATTGCGCCGAGGTCTTGAGAAGGCACATCCGAAACTTAAAAAGTTCCTCGCGAACGTCAAAGACGGCGAGCTCTACGAAGCATTGCGCGATTTCGGCGGACATGACGTTCTTCTTCTCGCAGAGGCGATGCGGAAATCAAAAGAGAGCACGCGCAAACCGACCTTTATTATCGCCCACACCCTAAAGGGTTGGGGACTTCGCAACGCAGCCTCGCCTGGCAATCACTCAGCTCTTCCGGCCGATGATGAAATGGAAGAATTGCGTAAAGCGCAGAAGCTTCCCGACAGCAAGCTTTTTGCTCCCTTTGATAGCAACTCGGAAGAGGGCAAGTTTCTCGCGGCGCGCGGCGAAGAACTCTACGCGCAAATCAAAAATCACTACGCGCTTCGCGATCGTAATCAAGCTTTGTTTCAAAAGGAACTCGCGACCTGCGATGAGATTCCGGTTTCGTTTGGCATCAATCTTAAGATGGCGAGCTACCCCCACACTCAGTGGATGCTCGGCCAGTGCACCGCCAAGCTCACTCGCATCGCCAACAGTCCCGTCGAGGCCAAAGGTGGCAGTAAAGGTCTTGCTCATGAAGAGCGTCCGTGGAAGCTGCCTGGCGAAATGTTGGTATCGATGGCGCCCGACGTAGGCACTTCGACCAATTTGAATCCGGCAATGGACGGAAAAATCTTCGGCGTTGCGGTGACCCCCGACTGGGAATCTGATCTTGGCGTTAAAGATAAAAAAATGCCCGATCTCGTACCTGGCGAGGAAAATTCAGATCGCTACCTGCGTTTTGAAATCGCCGAAGGCAACGTCATGTCGTGCGTCGGTTCGTACGGAAAAATGCGCGACTTCATCGGTATTCCGATCTTGCCGCTGATGACCGTCTATGACTTCTTTATCAAGCGCGCCCATGATCAGTTGTTTTATGACCTCTATTGGAAATCATCGTTCATTCTCGTGGGCACTCCCGCCGGCGTCACCCTTTCACCAGAAGGCGCGCAGCACGGTTGGAAGTCGGACTTTCAAATTCCGAATCAAATCACTTGGGAGCCTTTTTTCTGCCTCGAGCTTGATTGGATTCTTTGTGAATCGATTCGCTTGCACATGAACGGCCAAAACGAAGGCCGCACAGGCGTTGTTATCCGCGGGGTCACTCGCGGGGTCGAACAGCGCGACTTCATCAAGAATTTAAAAAGACAAATGCGCTTTAAGACCGATCACTCTCAGTTCCTACATCCCGCTGGTCTCGCGATCAATGGTGCCGTCGACGAGGCCCAAGTCGGAACACTCTCCGACGATGAGATTTTCACTGCTATTCGCGAAGACGTACTCGCCGGTGCGTATTACCTGGTCGACTATCGCGGTTATGCTGGCTATGAGCTCGGTGACAACGTGGTCAACATCTTCGCCATGGGTGCCATGGGCACTGAAGCGCTGAAGGCCTCCGATGAACTTTTAAAACGCGGCATCTATGCCAATGTGATCATGGTTACTAGCCCCGATCTATTGTGCGGCATTCAGGCCTATAACGACGATTACCGTTTACTGCGCGAACGCCTGGGCTTGAGTGGCGAGCTGCATTTGCTGCCTTATAATGCCGCTGTTAACGGCAACGGCGCTTCGCACCCTTCAATTGAACTCGGCTCCGCTGATCTCTTGACGCTTTCTGGAAGACGCGTACCGATCGTCAGTGTCCACGACGGCGAAGCGGGTTTACTTGATAACCTCGGCTCGATCGTCGGTGTACGCCATGAGTCGCTTGCCGTGCGCAAACACTCGCGTTGTGGTCGCCCGACAGAGGTCTACGCCTACCATCACATCGATGGAACGGCGATCGTCGAGGCCTGCGGTAAAGCTCTCGCTGAGACTGCGCTCGAAGCCGTGCGCGTGAGCCCGAGCGTGATCGCTCAGGTCGCTGCCGGAGAACCGGTGGCGGCGAGCGGAGCATTTGTGAACTGGCGTGAACTGTGGCCGCCCCAGGGCGCAGGCGAGCATCATTAGACGATTGGAAAATTCATTTACATGGGTGT
>SXRI01000340.1 GCA_005793615.1 Bdellovibrionales bacterium | reverse complement strand
CCTGTTTGCGCTTGATTACCTTTTGGCCCTCAAAGGCGCGAAACCAGTTGAGAGCCTTCGGCCTCTTGAGCAAGAACGCATTTGGCCAGATCTGCGCTCACTCGGTTTCAGTGGTCTAGCGAAAAACGCGGCCCTGTTTTTCTTCACCGAAACACTCCCTCCTGATAGTTTTTCCCATTACGATGTTTGGCAAGAAGCCTCGTTCGGTCTTCCGCCGATCGCCCCCTTGGAACTCAAGAACAGCTTGCCCTCATCTTGTGAGCTGAAGCGTGCCGAGCGGCTTTTAGTTACGCGCTTTGCTGCCAACGGCAACTTCTATCAATTTGATCCAAACTTACGCGCAGAGCTTCGCAAGCACCCCCTGCAGTATTCATTGACCCTGGCACGCGCCTGGCTCAGTCAATTCACGGATGACTCTGATCTAATACACAATATTAATTTATTATGGCACGATCCCGCGCTCCGGACCGATGCCACTCGTCGCGCAAGACTCCAGGCTCTTTTGAAAGAGATGAGTCTCACCCCAAAGGTGACTTCGTCCGTTTGTGAACGTACGGCCTTCGTGAGCGAAGCCATTAAGCGGCGAGCTCTCAAGGAATGTGACAAAGTCTCGGCCAGCGAACTCACTGCGATTCGCGATTTAACAATTGTAGATTCGGATCGCAAACTGATCCGCTCCGACGACTTTAATCTTCGAAAATTTGATCTTGCGGGCTTCGCTAACCTCGAGAGCTTTTCGGCAGCGAATGTCACCTGGTTCGGTTATGCGCTCCTCGAAGGGTTCTTCCACCAATCACCGCACCTTAAACGAATCAATCTTCGTAACACCACGGCGTCAGCGCTCAATCGATGGCATTTTGCCGGTGTGAACCAACTCATTGAACTCGATCTGCACGATGCTCACCTGCGCACAATTGATGACGGCACCTTTTCCAAACTCTTCACCACCGATCCCGATATCGAAACCGCTCTCGATCTCGGCGGGCGCCAGGATCTGGCAGAACTGACCCCTGGGCAACTTAACGGTTTAACGTCGCTCAAAAAACTCATTCTCAGCGGCAGCTTTTGGCTGGATAGTATTTCGTCGGAAACCTTGAGTAAACTCCCGTCTCTCGAAGTTCTAGATCTCAGTAGAACGCAGATTGGTTCGCGAGAACTTAAACTCAATGGCCGCGAGCTACCGAAACTCAAAACCCTGATCTTAAGTGATCTCTATTCTCAGAACAGTTGGCAGGATTTTTCGCCGTCTGAGAGTTTGCAGCGTTTGGATATCTCTAAAGGTCATAACCCGTACTTTTTTGGCGGCTTCGAGGGTTTTCCCAACTTGCGCGAACTGAACTTGAGCGGTTCGATCTTTTATCTCTACGACCTACACAAGCGTCTGCACAGTCGCGACTTGCTTAAACTCACGAAACTCGAGCACCTCACCCTCGAAAAAACGGTCTTTCATGATGACTATGGCGACGGCAATAGAGTTGCCATGGTACTCGAAGGCGGATTGCCGAATTCGTTGCGCCTGCTCGAGATCTGCGGCAACGGAATTGATGATGCATGGCTAAGAAAATCTCTCGAAACCGCCTGGCAAGTGAATCCCCGCCTGGTCGTGAAAACGAAAACCGATTGCAAAGGAAACTGGTATGAACTCACTCGCTAAATCCTACGTCCGATACTACTGGTTACGCCTCTGTCTGTTAACTGCCTTGTTGGGCTCCCCAGGGCAAGCTTTCGCTGAGTCGGACGGAGGAGGCGGACTCGTCGGTAATGGCGGCAATACCGTATTTTGCACTGATCGCTCCGGCGCCAAATTCAGCGGACTTTACACCTTGGATTTCTTGTTGGATTACCGTACGAGTGGTCCGCTGGCAAAGCTCGCCGAGGTCCCGACCTGGGAGAGCTCACAGCAAAGAATTCTAAAAAACCTCTTACGTTTTTCTCCTGTCTTAGCCACGAGTTTTAGCGAGTTCACATCGCAGGTGATGAACCCGCAGTCAAGAGCGGGTCGAAAATGGACCTCGTTTGACCTCAAAGGCACGTTAATCAATGATCAAGAGATCTCTAAACGCCTACCGGAAAACTGTTATAAAACCGTCGACGGCAAGGAGCTGCCTGATCTCCGCCAAACCGTGGTCCGGCGCTACCTCGCCCACGAAATTGAGTATCTCTATGACCGTGAGATTCTCTCGCACCTTGCGAGTGATCGACCATTACAGTTTTCGTTCTTCATCGTTCACGAGTGGCTCTGGGACTTTACCCAGGATGTCCGCGAGCTGCGCCGCTTGAACTGGATCTTACATAGCGAACTCAGCAATACCCTTTCGCCCGAGGAGCTTTCAGCGTTTTTCCTACGCAGCGGTTTTTTCAATCGCTACTTGCCGGTTTGCCATCGCTCGCAAGCGTTACGAAGCGCAATCGAAGCGCGTCTGCAAAAGCCCTGCGACAAGATCGCACAAGATGAGTTGACGCATATCAAGACCCTCGACCTGACGGCTACCCCGCCTCAAGAAGTGTTTCGTTCAGGCGACTTTTCAGGCCTGTATGGTCTTGAACAGTTGCTATTGGGCTCGAATCCCGGTTTGCTGAACCGCATGCCACCGTATCCCTTTGTCGATCTCCTAAATCTCAACCTCCTTGATCTGCGTGGCAGCGTTCTCGGCGAAGTTCCCTCGCATTGGCTGGAAGGACCGCGGGCCGCTAAGATCCTGCAGTAAAGCAAACTTTCCAATGGTCAAGATTCGCATGCGAAACTATCTCTTCATTCTTTTTTTTCAGGCTTTGCTCTTGCTACCGACAGGAGCGATGGCGCAAGCAGAGCCTCCTGATTTAGTTGAGTGTCATGGGCCACAGGCCCATGGCCTATTTGCGATCGACCACCTCATTGCGAACGCTAAGACGGATGAACTAGAGCCGGTCGAAATGTGGACGGCGCTCGCTTTTTTGCAGCAGAGCGGTTACCCAGGCCTGGCGATGGAGCTCCGAAACTTTCTGACTTCCAGTCGCCAGGAGCCAGACCGAATTCGTGGGTATTTTTATTGGCAAGAGGCCGCTTTTGGCTTTGACCCGATTCCCGGTGAGAAATTCGCGAAATTCCTGCCCGCCACCTGCGCGCCTCAACTGGCTCAAGGCCGCAACGTGATTCGCGGTCTTTTCACAGCGACTGCCAATGTCTTTCAGTACCACCCCGAACTCAAGAAGCAGCTCCAGGAGAACAGCCCGCTTCAGTATTCATTGGCGCTCATCCGTACTTGGCTCGGACGGCACACCGATGACTCCACGTTGATCACACGTTTGAACTTTCTGTGGCACCACAAAAAATACTGGGAAAAGCCGCTTGTGACCGAGGAGATTCAGAGGCTGATTTTTCAATTGAGCGCCTCAACTAAAGGAACCAAAAGCCCTTGCGAACGAAGTCAGTACGCGCTGGAGTCGCTCTCGCGAGCCTTAGGTAAACCGTGCCAATCGATGACACCCGTCGACCTCAGCAAGTTGCAACATCTGGAAATTCGCGATTCTGATCGTAAGGTCATTTATTTCGACGATTATGGTTTGCGGAATTTCGATCTCAGTGGCTTGAACGCGCTCAAAACTCTTTCCGCCAAAAACGTGACTTGGTTCGGTGTTGTTTTGTTGGAAGGTTTATTTTACGAGCTCGTTTCTCTCGAAGTGCTTGATCTCGAAAACACTTTTATTCCCGCCCTAGGTCGAGCTCAGTTTATAGGCCTCAGGAACCTACGCGAACTTAATCTCGACGGCATACAAACAAATCAAATTGAGCCCGGAACATTTATCGATCTCTTTAACCGTGATGCGCGTATTCCGACAACCCTGAAACTCGGAGGGCAGCAATACTTCAGTAAGATCGACCGCGAGTCTTTTCGGGGACTTGAAGAGCTGCACCATCTTCAAATCCGGCGCCACGTCTTTCTACAAAAGATCTCCCGGGCCGCTCTGCAAAACCTGAAGGGACTTCGGTCCCTTGATTTGGAGGATAGTTCACAAGTACGAGTCGATGGCGGCCCACTGCTGCAATCAGATTTGCCCCGCCTGAATCAACTTCGCTTGCGAGGCACGGATCAGTTCTTTCGAGATTTGGGCAGCTTTGAGAGCTTGCGCGAGCTCGATTTCTCGCGCAATCAAAACCCGGTTCTCTTGAACGAGTTTACCAAGTTTCCCAAACTGCGAACGCTGACTCTTGAGGGCTCTTGGATTTATTTTGAAGACTGGGACGGGCGAGATATTCGCCAAGCTCTCAAAAGCCTCAATCAGCTGGAAGTTTTGAACCTCAGCGGGGCCCATTTGATGTCGATGCGCTCTTCACGTGATATGTTATCTACATTGATCGCTGATGGGCTTCCTCCTCGCCTCAAGACTATCGCGGCCTGCATCCCAATGGCCGAAACCAGCGCGCTCACCGAAGCCACTAAAAAAGCGTGGCTTCAGAATCCGCAACTCGTCGTCAAATATCGAATCGATTGTTCTGGCGAGTGGCAGGAACTACGCCAAAAAAAATAAACCAGAAAAACTAACGCCTCAGAATTTCAGATCGGCCATAGATGATAGCGTGCTCACGCGTCAATGCAGCCCATTCGCCAT
>SXRI01000019.1 GCA_005793615.1 Bdellovibrionales bacterium | reverse complement strand
TCTTGATTACTTTCTTCACGTGACCTCCTTTTGGTTTTGCTCTGGATTCTTGGTCGAACCCGGAATTAAATCTCAAGTGAGGTCATGTTTCAAATTTCAACTAAGAATAAATCTGTTCCCCTTTGTAAGTTGGCACTCGGTTTTCCAGGAATCCTGTAACTTAGTAAAGCCCCCCGGCCTTTAAAGCGTTCCCTGATGTTCACGGAACACGCTGTTCCTTATTGCCTTGCTGACAGGACCGATTTCGTCTATAGGTGCGCTCTCTATGACGACAAAATCAACGCGTCCCGAGCGCGACATCAGCTACCGCACTTACCTACAGCAGGAGTTCAACTCCCGCTGTCAGCGCAACCCCAATTATTCGCTCCGCGCGTTTGCACGTGACCTGGATATGTGGCCGTCAAAATTGTCCGAAGTACTTAACGAAAAATGTGGGATTTCCTCTGGTACCGCCAAAACCTTAAGTAAAAGATTGCGTCTGAGTCCGGATGAGAGTGCACACTTCATGGCTCTGGTCGAAAGCGAGCATAGCCGAAGCCCCGCGCGAAAACGCGCCGCCATCGAAAAAGTCAAAGTGGTGGGAGCAGCTCTCGGCTTCTCTGAATTGGACTTGGAACGCTTCAAGGTCATCTCTGATTGGATTCATTTTGCGATTCTTGAACTCTGTGACGTTGTCGATTTTCAATCTAACGAGAAATGGATCGCTACCCGTCTCGGCGTCTCGGCCGGCGAAGTCAAAGAAGCGGTGGCACGCCTACGAACCTTTGGCCTCTTGGCCACCGACAGCAATGGGCGCTGGGTCCAGACCACCACTGATCTTGCCGCACCGGAGTTCTTTCCGTCGCGAGAAAAGCGCAATCACCATGCACAAATTCTTAACAAATCGATGGCGGCGATCGATCGATTCGCGAGCCACGAGCGCGATTTCTCTTCGATGACAATGGCTATCGCAAGCGAACAAATGGAAGAAGCACGCACAGCGATTCGGACCTTTCGCCGTTCATTCACCCGTCGCTTTCAGGCCAATAAAAACAAAGATCGGGTTTTTTCGTTAGCTATTCAGTTTTTCCCGCTCGACGACAAGCCTCGAAAATCAAAGGAGATCAAATGAGATCGCGAGTACGCCTTTTCCTTATTGGTGCGTGGATACTCCCATTGGTGATCGCACTTGGTTCGGCTCAGGCCGGAAAAGAGGTCGGCAACCATGCGGGCCTCTCCGAGCAAAACGTAGTCTTCGCTTTTGAAAATGCCCCAGCAATCTTGGCTAATTGTCTCTCAGGCGCGATGTGCAATTTAAACTCAAGCCAACGCGCCAATCTCGACACGATCCTTAAACCATTGATTGAAAATAAACCACGTCTGCTCTTCCGTCAGAAGAGCCAAATGCGAACACGCCTCTACGCGATCGATGGCCAGGATTGGCTTGTGAATCGCGATCTTCTTTGGAAGGACAGCTCCAAATCCGTCGCCTACTCCATGACCGATGCGACTCTTTTGATCCTAAAAATCGCAGATGATTACCTCGGACTCAGGCTTCTCGACTCACCCACTATCGAGGCCGTCAGTACCTTTCTCCAACAATCGGTCAGTGAGAGATCGCTGAATCTAGGCGAAGGAGCTTTGATTCATTTTGTCTTCTGGAACGAGCGAACCATGGTTGCCGTTCGTGCCGACAGCGGACCTGCCTTTGACCTGACACCAAGACTTAGGAGTACTTTCCCCGAGTGCTCTACGAAGGCACCTCGTTTCTTCAACCCATTGCTGCAAAACACCCGCAAGATTGAAGACGGCGACTATGTCGCTCAATTTCTAATTAAAGGCAAAAGTCCTTGCGAACCCACTCTCCGTGAATTCGCGTTAACCATGAACCTGAATCTTAAACCCTTAGGACCTGCTGGCGCAAAAATCCCCTTGATCAAAGGAATTGAGATAACGGAACTTTAAGTGGGATCTTTCTAAAAACCGTGGAGATTTTGAGAATATCTAGTCCAGTGCTTCGAACGGTTCTTCTTCAGGAGCGGCACGAGGTCGCGCTCACAACACGACGCCTCGCTTGGGTGGTCAAGGAGAGGGGCCGGTAAGTAGTGCCCTGCTCAACGGCCCGCATGGAGACTCAAGAATGACTCTCCTCTTCTTGAAAATGCAAAAGGCGATGGTGCCCCGAGCAGAGAGAAATCAGATTCTCAACGCTATCGTCACCGCCCATTGCGACAGGTTTAAGATGATGCCGATGAAGCCAACGGCGGTGGGTGCAGCGCCGCCCTTGGTGATCCACGTGGGTACAATGTCCTTGATCGCGTAAGTTGACCGCATGTTCAACGGAAGCCGGTCGCTTGGGGCGAGCGTGCGTGAGTTTTCTGATTTGGCACGTGCCAAATTTCTCGCGCTTCGCAGCACTCCGTTTGATCGCTCGCTCAGCTTTCTTGAGTGGATCGATTTTTTCTAAAACGATTTTGGTCATTTGCTCAAGACACTCCTCCAGCGATACGGCTCGGCCATTTTTCTGCGAAAGAAGATCGCGGATACGTTCCAGATTTTTTCGGGTTTCCTCGCTAAGACCAACACAGAGTTCCGAAAGATCTTCGTCTTTGTAGTCAAGACTCTCGTCGACCGCTTGGGGCTTTGCGGCTGCGATCGCTTTTTCAATATCCCGATTGGTACCTTTCTCGGCGAGCTCAAACCACTCGGCCTTATCCTCGGGTGTGATCACCGCACAAATGCGCCGCAGTTTCGTCAGTGACGTCTTGCCGCGCTGAAGACTCGTGATGAATTCTGGAATTTCAAGCGACTTTCGCGCCACCGTTACCATGTCGGCGGCGGTGTACTCCGGCAGTCCCCAAAGATCGATGGCGTAACGGCGGAGACTTGGACTACTTATAGTAGAAGTAGCCATTGCATTTGAAGATCAAACTTAAGAGCTCGACCATGCGAGGCTCGCATTTGAGATAAGTGCGAGCGAGTTGAATACCTTCATCATGCCATTCTTGAATTTGTTTCTTCGTCATATCT
>SXRI01000339.1 GCA_005793615.1 Bdellovibrionales bacterium | reverse complement strand
AGCGACTCCAGTGGACCCTACTGAAGAGGCCGTCGGGCCTCTTGAGACCCGCAAACGCAAGCGTGAGCTCGCCACGGTTCTTCTTCTTAGTCTGGTTTTTCTGATACTGACCTGGTTTGAATTTCGGCTTCTGAATATTTCTCAACAGCTGCCGTTCGTTCATTCGATCTTCTTTTTCGGCCTGGTCAATTTCAATATCCTGATTCTTCTGCTCCTGTTCTTCCTGATTTTCCGAAATGTCGTGAAAGTCTTTGTCGAACGACGAGGCCGAGTGATCGGCAGCTCGCTCAAAGCCAAGCTCGTCGCGGCATTCGCGGCTTTTTCTTTTGTGCCTACGGCGTTGATGTTTCTGGTTTCAGTTTTCTACATTAACTCGAGCTTCGACAAATGGTTCTCGGTACGCATGGCTTCGGTTCTCAAGGCCTCTCTTGAGGTCAACCAAGAGTATATTTTCACCGCCAAAAAGAAGAACTATCACTTCGCAACACAGATTGCGAAAGCGATCGAGGCCGCTGACCACGGACCGACCTTGGCCAGTCAGCTTGAGTTGCTGCGTAAACGTTTTAGCCTCGATTCGGTCGAGTATTATCCCAGCCTCTTTGGCAAACGTACGCAGGCACTCTCATCTGATGAAGCCCTGCCTGAGATTCCGCCGGTCAATCTTGAGTTCTTACGCAAAGGTGTGACGCAAAGAGGTGAAACCAGCGAGATCCAGAAGTTCGGTGAGGGTAATCTCGTGCGCGTGATCGTGCCCGCCAACCGCGCTAAAGAAAAAGGCGCCGTGGTGGTCTCGAACTTCATTCCGATCTCTTTGGTTTCACGAATGGCTGATATTTCCTCGGCCCACGAAGAGTTTCGAAATCTGAACCCACTCCAGTACCCGCTGAAAAGCATCTACCTCATTATCTTGGTTTTGATGACTCTGGTGATCCTATTGTGCGCGACCTGGTTTGGCTTCTATCTGGCGCGAGAGCTCTCCATCCCTCTGGAGACACTAGGGCTCGCAACTCGCCGGGTTTCGCAAGGTGATTACCGACCGGTACAATTATCGAGTGGCAGTAAAGAGATCAACCAACTGATCTCGAACTTCAACCAGATGACCGGTAGCCTTGACCGCTCCAAGCGCGAAGTCCTCGAGGCCAATAAGAGTCTCACTGAAACCTTGGAGAGACTCGATGAGCATAGCCGCTACGTTCAGGTCGTATTAGGCAACGTCACCACCGGAGTGATTTCCGTCGATCAACGTGGAATCATCACTACGATCAATCACCATGCCGGCACTCTTCTCGGCATTGAACCTCGTGATTTCGTCGGACGCGCTGTTCGCCAGGTGCTCGACAAACCGTATTACGACATGTTTAACGACCTGCTCACGACGATGCGTGAGCATCATGCCACGACCCTGCAAAAGGAAATTCGTGTCGAGATGGGTGGGCGTACGATTCCCTTGCAGATGAATCTCTCGCTCCTGCAGGATGAAAAAGGTAACGATCTCGGAAAAGTTTTGGTTTTTGATGACCTCACGATGCTGATCAACGCTCAGCGTGCCGCCGCGTGGACGGAGGTGGCGCGTCGGATCGCCCACGAAATCAAGAATCCTCTGACTCCGATCAAGTTATCAGCACAGCGTCTTGAGAAGAAGTTTGCCGCCCAGATCAATGACCCGGCTTTTACTGCCTGCACAGGGATGATCATTCGGCAAACCGATGATCTTAAGCGCCTGGTCAATGAATTCAGTAATTTCGCGCGCATGCCACAGACGAAACCAGCGATAGGAGTGCTGAACGATGTGATTCAGGATGCGCTGGAGATCTTCAAGATTTCCCACCGCGAAATTCAGTTCAAATTCGATGCAGATCCAATGTTGCCGCAGTTCAAGTTTGATTCAGATCAAATGAAACGCGTCTTAATTAATCTCCTTGATAACGCGGTAGCGGCGGTTCATGAGGCTCACGGCGAGGGGCCTCACGATTCTTCGGGTGGTCCGCGTATTGCCGTGCGCACTCAATATGATAGCATGCTGAAACTTGTACGTATCTCGGTTCTTGATAATGGTTCGGGAATTCCGAATGGTGATTATGATCGGGTTTTTGAACCTTATTTTAGTACCAAAGAAAGCGGTACAGGATTGGGATTATCGATCGTGAAGCGAATCGTCGAAGATCATAACGGCTTCATTCGTGCGCTGGCTAATGATCCTTGCGGAACCAAGCTGATCATAGAGCTGCCGGTTGTCGAGGGTGGCGAGGCTTCGCAGTCGGTAATTCGTAATGAGGAATCCAAACCTTCTGAGTCTAAAGACGTTTCGTAAGGAGCGAATTGTGTCGATAACTAACATCACAGACCGTGCGCGGGTGAAGATTTTGATCATCGATGACGAGGCGCCAATTCGCGAGGTCCTCTCGGCATCACTTTCCGACGAAGGCTATACCGTCAAAGTCGCTCGCAGCGGTGATGAGGGTTTGCGTGTGATGGAGGAGTTCCGACCCAACGTCGTCCTTCTCGACATCTGGATGCCGGGGTCGATGGATGGCATCGAGGTCTTAAGTCAGGCCCGCACTCGTTTTGCCGACAGTGCTGAATTTATCATCATGTCAGGGCACGGAACCATTGAAACCGCAGTAAAGGCAGTTAAGCTTGGCGCTTGGGATTTTGTTGAGAAACCGCTGTCCATCGATCGCATCCTGATTTTGATCCACAATATTTGTGGGTTCCAGGCAGAGCGTGGTGAAAAGAACGCGCTCCTAAATAAGCTGCGCAAGAATATCGCGATTATTGGCGAGAGTGAGCAAATGGTATCTCTCAAGCAAATGATCGCGCGCGTGGCGAGCTCATCTTCTTGGGTCTTGATCAACGGTGAAAATGGCACCGGCAAAGAACTGGTTGCGCAAAACATTCACTACCTGAGTCCTCGGGCAGGGCGAACCTTCGTCGAGGTCAACTGTGCCGCCATCCCCGAGGATCTGATCGAAAGCGAGCTTTTCGGATACGAAAAAGGCGCTTTCACCGGTGCCGATAAGGCCCGGCGCGGAAAATTCGATCACGCTAACGGTGGCACGATCTTTCTTGATGAAATCGCCGACATGAGTCTGAAGACGCAAGCGAAAATCCTACGCATCTTGCAAGAAAAGCGTTTCAATCGTGTCGGCGGCGAAGAGACCATCGAAGTCGACGTGCGCGTGATAGCCGCGACCAATAAAAATCTCGAGACGGAAATCAAAGAGGGCCGCTTCCGCGAAGACCTTTACTATCGCTTAAACGTCATCCCCTTCCGTGTTCCGCCTCTACGTGAGCGCGGTGGCGATATCCCTTCGCTGATCGCTCACTTTAGCGAGCAATTTTCTCGTGAGGGTGGTTACCGTCATAAAACCTTTTCCGAGAAGGCGATGGAGCGTCTGCGGGCCCACAACTGGCCGGGCAACGTGCGTGAATTGCGTAATTTTATCGAGCGCATTTACATTCTTACTCCCGGCGAAACCGTCGATGTACACGACCTTAAGTTCGCCGGTCTGCCATTTAGTGAAGGCTATGACAGCGAAGATCTTCCGAATGAGATCTCCAATTTCCGCGAGGCCCGCGCTAAATTTGAACGCGAATACTTGTTAAAGAAGATCGCCGAAAACAAAGGAAATATCTCGAAAACGGCCGAAGCCATCGGCCTTGAACGCAGCTATTTACATCGCAAGATCAAAGGCTACGGAATCGACGTCGAAGACGTGGTTTGAGGAGCGAAATGAAGTGGTCAAAGCTAAATGCTGAAGGCGCCGAGTGGCCACCTAAATTGGCGGATTACGAGGTGCTGGTTTGTCTTCTCGAACCGTCCGCAGTCGAAATAGCTCAGTCGGCAGAAATTGTTTATCGCGAACTGCGAGCCCGCGGTTTAAAGGTATTATTTGACGACCTCGCGGCGGAATCTGCTGCCCGCGCCACGGGCGCAGTGACGCCGGGAGTGCCCGTGCAGATCAATGTCGGTGGTCGCGAACTCGAGCGCGGCGCGGTCGAGTTGATCACTCACTCGGCCCGCCAATCGCGGGCTACTCCTCTCGAGGATGTCGCGGATTTAACATTGGAGGTTGTACGTGAACTCAAACGGCTCTGAAGCTTTTTTAAAGCGCAACAATCCACTTATTCTCGCGCTTGATGTTGACACTGCGGATGCGGCGCTCACGCTCGCCAAGCGACTTGAAGGCAGACTTGGGGCGATTAAGATCGGTCCGCGCCTAGCTATGCGTTACGGCAGCGATCTGGTCGGTAAACTCGCGCAATCCGCCCCGATTTTTGTCGATAATAAGTATCTTGATATCCCCAACACCATGGAAGCCGCGGTACGTGCCACCTTCGACGCCGGAGCCACATTTACAACGGTTCATGCTTGGGCGGGGCCAGAGGCCCTCGCTCGCCTTGCAAAAGTCGAAGCCGAGCTTAACTCGCGCCGACCGTTTAAGATTCTGGTGGTAACGATCCTCACAAGTTTCAATTCCGAAACTTTGCCCCCGGGAATGGCTCGCGAGCCCCTGGCGACTCATGTTTCGATGCTCGCAGATCTTGCGCTCGCCAGTGGACTTAGCGGCATAGTATGTTCATCACATGAAGTAGAGCTTTTGCGCAAAAAATCAGCACAGGCCTTTCTCGTTGTTCCCGGAATTCGCCTGCCAAGCGACGCCGCTGGTGATCAAAAACGCATTGAAACCCCTGAGACTGCAATTCGCCAAGGCGCCTCGGCGCTCGTTGTCGGGCGGCCTATTTACGAAGCAGTGGATCCCGTGCAGGCTGCTGAGAATGTCCAGCAATCAATTCGCGCAGGAGCCCAATCGTGAGAGGTCCATCCAAACGTCCCGCGAAAAAACAGAGCAGTGGTTCGCGTCGTCCAGTAGCCACGGCACAGGCACCGCGCGGTGAACGACCGCATCGACCCGAGCGCGACAAAGCTCGGTGGGTGATTGGTCTGCATTCTTGTGAAGAAACTTTACGGATTCGTCCCAAGGCCGTGCGTGAACTGTGGTTGCGTGAAGGTTGGGAGAGCTCCGCCCAGCTTCGTGCTCTCGAAGAGACAGCGCGCGCAGCCCGTATTCCTGTGAAAACCAAGGCTGTCGGGCAGCTTGAGACATTCGGTTCTGGCCACCAAGGTGCGGCTCTAGCTTGCTTGGAAACACCCGAGGTCGATTGGGACAAACTGCAGTCGGCTGAAGCCGCGCGGATCTTGATCCTCGACGGTATCGAAGATCCACATAATCTCGGCTCCATCATCCGTACGGCATGGCTAATGGGAGTTGATGCTATTTTCACGCCGGCCGATCGCGCTGTTGGCTTGACACCCACGGTCTGTAAGGTCGCCAGTGGTGGTGCTGAACATGTTCCTGTCGAGTCCGCGGCCAATCTCGCTTCCGTGATGGAAGATCTCAAAACTCACGACTTCTGGATCTACGGCCTCGCCGAAGCTGGAAAGAGTCGTCCCTGGGATTTGAAGCTCGGAAAAAAAACCGCATGGGTCATCGGCGCCGAAGCTGGTGGCATGCGCAAGCCCGTTGAACGTGCCTGCGACGAGCTCGTTCGCCTACCGCAAGTCGAATCAGGCTCCAGTTTCAATGCCGCCATTGCTTGCGCGATGGCCCTTGCTGAAACCTGTCGTCAATCCGGCACCCCATAAAACGGGCGGGGATTTTTCTCCAATCTTCAGGCGTCAGTTAGATCGCTGGCGCCCAATTCGCTGGCGCCCAATTCGCTGGCGCCCAATTCGCATTAGTCGCAACTGCTCACTGCTGCTTCAACCCAAAATGTGCTGATGAAACTTGCAACATTTTGGAATTACGAAAATCTTAAGGTGCCTCCTTGGTCTACTTTTGGGGGCGTCGCAAGCTACGACAGATGAATTT
>SXRI01000338.1 GCA_005793615.1 Bdellovibrionales bacterium | reverse complement strand
GTCGCGTCCGCCATGCTAACCCCCTGAAAAATAACCGTGGATCGAAGCTGTGGCCCGTGCGCCAGAGTCAGTGCCGTTTTTCCGCCCTCCAGCCGAGAGTTCGACAATATTTCACCAGCCCATGGGGCTTGCACCTTGGCCGGACGCCCATCATTGGTCTCCTTCACCTCGACCCTCAGAGGTACCTGCGAAGGGACGGCACCACTCTTCATCCGTATCACCCGGGAGATGTCTCTGTCGGTGAGCGGAATGAATCCGGGATTCTCGCCGGTCGCATCAGCTTGTTTTTTCAATTCCCGTCCAGCTGACGAACTAAAAAATCTCTCCATGACCTGCTCGTAAATCAGATCACCTAGACCAATGCCGCCGTTGTCACCCCAAGACTCGACGTATTGCTCGTCGAGTTGGTCGCGATAGATCTTCTCGCCCATTGAGGGTTTTTCAGCGCCGTAGCTCACTGTTCCGCGCATGGCCTTCACCATCTCGCGCAAAAACTGTTTCTCGTACATCTTTGCGACTTCATCGACCTTCGCGTTGCGCGGGGCCTTTTCAGCACTCTCAGTTGAGTGCTTTTTTTCCAACGCCTCAAATCCCGCCGAAGCGGAATCACGACTCACTCTGCCTGATCCCCCGATACGACCCACTGTCATAAACAACTCCACTTTATAGATATCGACAGAAGGGATCCCCAAGGGGCGAAGCCATTGAGGCATTCGCTTAGGCCATGAGGGCGAGGGCTCGCTCTTGCGGAGCGATTCGCTAGAAAAAAAACGGGGAGGTAGATCAGAGCCTTCTCGCGCATCCTGCGCTCAAATTTCAGTTTCAGCTAAAAGCGGTGCCTTTCCTGGCGCCTGACTTCTTGCTCCTGTTTCCTGCTCGAAACGGCCTGCTCTTGAACCTTCCATGGTTTCCGAACTCCGACCCACCGTCCCCCAGGGAGAACACATCCATGTGTTCGCCCTACCCTCTATTCTAAATAAACTTGTCTCACTCCGAAACAGAATTCACAAAATTTCCAGCTCGCCTTGAAGCGCACCGGCCGCTTTGATGTTCTGAAGTATCGTAATCAGGTCTTTCGGAGAGACTCCGAGCGAATTCATCGCCCGGACCAGGTCACCGACACTGGTACCTGTGTCTAGGACGGCAACTCGGTCCTGGTCTTTACTTTTGCCGCCCGATGTGTTTTTTCCCTCTACCTTCACTGTCAAATCACCGTGACTGATCGCCACTCGTGAAATTCTGACGTTCTCACCGATCACAACCGTGCCGGTTTTTTCATTCACGATGACCCGTGCCCGAGTGTCAGGAGTGACCTCCAAAGACTCGATCGTCGCCAGAAGTTCAACAGCCCTTCCCTCGTAGGCGAAGGGCACCACGATATCGACTGTGCCCGCGTCTTTTGCCGTGGCGTATTTTCCCGAAAGATCGAGATTGATCTTTTTAGAGAGGCGCGCAGCGGTCGTAAAATCTGGATTGTGAAGTGTCAGGCGAAACATCTTTCGAGCCGTGAAATCATCCGCGACATCTCTCTCAATGATCGCACCGTTGGGCAAACGCGCCACCGTCGGAAATGCATCGGCCCCGGAGCCAACGAGTACCGAGCCTTGCGCGACCGCATAGATCTGTTGATCGGCGGCTCTCAATGGAGTTTGCAGCAAGGTGCCTCCCGCTAAACTCGAAGCATCGCCAATCGAGCTCACCGTCAGATCCAGGCGATTGCCTGCGCGCGCAAACGGCGGCAAGGTCGCGGTGATAATAACGGCGGCAACGTTCTTGGTCGCGACCTCTTTGTCTTCGAGCTTAATGCCAAGTTTGTCGAGCATGCGACCAACGGATTTGTTGGTGAATTCGCTTTTCGAATCCCCTGTCCCTTTGAGACCAACAAGGACTCCATAACCAACCAACTGGTTATCGCGAACACCGCGCACATTGGCGATGTCCTTCACTCGCGCGCTTTGCGCAAATTCAGTCGGCAGCAGCGCCATTATACTAAGATGAAGCGCCCAAAATAATCGAGACTTTGTCACAGCGAGGATCCCTTCCTGGAGCTGACGATGTCAAACTGCGGATCGAGCAAGCGAGAAGCATCAACACCATCGTCGTCAAAATCTTCAGGGCGAATCACCCCCGTGACGATCACCTTGTATTCTCGCTTACCGATCATAAAGGGCTGCATGCCGCGCACCCGATAGCTACCATCGCGAAGTTGTTCGACGACTCTGGTCGGCACCATTTGTACCGCAAAAGCCGCCTCGGATTGCTTAGGCTCTGGCGGAGGAGCCTGTGCGGTTTGTCCCTCGGCTGGCGCTTGCCCATCAGCTCCAGGCTGAGCGCCCCCGGGCTGCGTGGCTGTTTGTTTTCCCTGGGCATTCGGCGCCGGCGTCGCCGCCGGATTCTGTTGCTGTGTTTGTTGCGCTAATCCACGTGTCGGATTTTCCAGGCGATCAAGTAACCGCGAGATAACTCGCACCTTTGTCTGTAACTGGGATTTCGGCGAACCCTCGATGCGCACGTTCAGAAGATCACCCGCGATACGCATGCGGTTTTGCGAAAACAAATAGGCTCCCTGACCTTCCATGACCCACAACGATCCGGCATCAGAGCGCAGCTCCGCATCTTCCTCGAATTTTTGTCGGTTCATCCGTTTATATTGCCGATCCGAATTCGGCGCGCGCACATTTTCATTGTCAGAAAACTTGGTCATACCAGCGGTTTTTTCCGCAGTCGGATCTTTGGAATCCTTTCCGCGGATGAAGTTACTGACGGTTTTGCCAAAACTTGAACAACCCATGACAAGTGCCGCCAATGAGACACATACGAGCGAGTTGCGAAGTAGCCGAGAAGAGGCTCGCCTCATCTGACCTCCACCTTTCCCGATTCGATCAACACGCCCGAG
Organism: Bdellovibrionales bacterium; assembly: GCA_005793615.1. GTDB lineage: Bacteria > Bdellovibrionota > Bdellovibrionia > Bdellovibrionales > JAMPXM01 > SXRI01. The sequence goes on along the minus strand of SXRI01000338.1, from coordinate 1,658 downwards.
ATCAACTTTTGGGTTCGCGGAATTTTGACTTTCACCAGATCACCGATATATCCACCCTGTTGCAGAACACCATCGATGCTGATTTCCCAGCTCTCGGAGCCAGCGAAAACCTTGACAACATCGCCGTTCTTGGCGGCCAGCTCCCGCTGAAGCTGGTGTCGCCATACAATTTGCCCGGCGGCTATGGGCCGTGCGGCAACGGACTTCATTAACTCGCCTTCGCTCACCGGCGTATCAGTAGCGAAGGTGACATCTCGGTCTTGCATCGAAAAATCATTCGGCGAGAGTCGTTCTCCGGCCAGCAAAGCTCTAGCCGAAACAGGAACGCGGCGGTGAACCGCAAGCGTGCCCGTGATCCAGTAACTACGTTTAGTCATATCCTCATTGGTCACTTCGATGGGAATCGAAAAGTTTCCCTTTGGGAGCGCGTGTTTTAAGCTCACCCTCCAAGTAGCTCCGGAAGGAATGGCTGTCGGAATTGCCGGTAAAGCCAGACTTGAAATCTCAAAGGTACAATCGGCACAAAGTTCTTTAAACTGCGTCTTCAGAGCGTTACTGACGTCCTCGGCGCGCAAACGAAAACTCTTGCGAACGACGGTCACTCGATGCGGAATTCGCAAACTGATTTTCTCGCCGGTGTTGACCTCAAGCTCGCGCAGACTTTGTTTGAAGAGCTGCTCAAGAGCTAGACCCGTGAACGCTCTCGATTCATTTCCTTTAGGCGCATCGGCAAGGCGAACATTCTTTAGTGCATTGATCGCTGCCGGTGAAACCCCATGAGTAATCATCAAATCACCCAGCACGATTTGCTGATGACTGCCGTCAACCTCGACCACTGAACGCACCTGAATGGTCGGATTTTCTTCAGTGAGTGCGGCGTGTGTCACCGCGGAGATCATTAGGATTACGAGAGCGACAATTATTTTCATAGTTTATCTCAACTAGCTCATCTCAACTGGTTCATATACTGAAGCATTTGATCCGAAGCCTGAATCACTTTGGAGTTTGTTTCATAGGCCCGTTGCGCGGTGATCATATTCACCATCTCATCAACGATATTCACATTGCTTCCCTCAAGCTCACCCTGCGCCAACTGCCCCAGCCCTTGACTCCCCGGTTGGCCCTGTTGCGGTAAACCGCTCGAACCCGACGGTACATAGACGTTCTTTCCCAGTGATTTCAATCCCGCCGGGTTAATGAAATTGACGAGTTCGATTTGACCAATGTTCTGTGGATCACGTCCGTTACCGATCAAAACACTCACCTGACCCGAAGGGGAAACACTGAACGACGAGGTGCCGGCAGGAACCACGATCTCCGGCTGCAAGGGGTTGCCGTTTTTGTCAACGATCCGTCCCGAGGGGTCTTTCTTGAAGGAACCATCGCGAGTATAACCGATTTGTCCATCGCCAAGTTGAATGGGGAAGAACCCCGGACCTTCAATATTGATGTCGAGTGGATTACGGGTGGTTTTCGCCGAGCCGATATCGAAGTCTTTTTGCACTCCCGCGGTACGCACACCCAAACCCACTTGCACGCCAGTCGGGCTGACGGCATTGAGACCCGAGGGAGCACCGGGTTCTTTGAGAGTCTGGTACATGAGATCTTCGAACTCCGCCCGTGATTTTTTGAAACCGGTCGTCGAAACGTTCGCCAGG
>SXRI01000337.1 GCA_005793615.1 Bdellovibrionales bacterium | reverse complement strand
TGCGCGATGAGGAATACCTGAAATTGAAAATCCTGACCTGTATGCTGCGGGAGATTTAAACAAAATCAGTACGAAAAATGGAGTTTTTCTTCCCCTCAACTACACGAAGAGCCGAAATTTTGTCGCCTTCACGAAGTGCTGGGATCTGGGCACTTGTCCCCAAAAATAATTCTTCATTGAGTCTCTTGGCGACCTGGTGAGCTGTCCAGGTGATTTTGTTTTCGCTATCTTCGACTTTCGAACCAACCGGATAAGTCCAATTGATCGTCGTCACCTCATAGTTAGGATCAATTTTCTCAAGGCTGGGTTTGGCAATTGAGTGAAAGGCGCCAAAGCTCTCAGCGGTGCCGCGCACTCCATGTAGGGTCACCACATAGTGCATCGGTCGCGATGAAAATGAAGCCGGCGAACGAAGTTTGGTTGTGGTACAGGCGATGGTTGCCAAGACGAAAAATCCCAGCACATATTTCAATATGTTTTTCATGGTACTCCTTGATGCTCTTCGACAGGGGATTTGTAATTACGGTTAACACTCTCATCATAGGCGAGACTCGCTCAGTATTGCCCGGGACAAAGGTTTAGTTTTTCGCGCGAGTTCCTCGAGTCAAAGCCAATGACTGGGTGGCATACGACTGGGCCGAGCGTCGTGAAAACATTTACCAGTCAGGCGCCAAAAATTGGCCAAGTTGATGAGGTGATCGATCTCTAAACGGCACGAAGAGGACTAAGAAACGGGCATATTTCATGCACTGCGTGCCCGGATGAATAGGACGTCAAAAGACCTTCTCGGGAATTTTCCTGCCAAACTATCTCGGGGCTTTAGGTGCCCCGAAAACCACTGGAATGTATAATGAACAAGAATAAACTCTTTCTCTCGCTCACTCTCATGCTCTCGTGCTTGACACAGTCTGCATTGGCTCAAAATGACAAAGGGCAACCTCAAACTGTTGAGCGCTACTCAGTCGGCGCCTCAGATACCAGCGACGCCAATCGAGTCGGAAAGAGATTTTACCTTTCAGCCCAACCTATCGGTTTTGCGGTCGCGCCCGTTCCGGCAATCGGCCTCAATGCGGGTTACTATTTGAATCCGGACCTGATTCTTCAGGTGGAGTATTCTAGTGGAAAGCTTCCGCGTTTGTTTTATGATCTCGAAGCGCGAACGCTGGCATTTAATGCCAAATACTTCTTCGGCGGTTCGTTCTATATGAAAGGCGGCGCCGCCTACCGCCAATTGGCAATTAAGAACGTGACCTGCCTTTTCTGCTCGCAACCTAATCGCGTACTTCTTGAAGATGCGGGAGCGGCTGACTCGATCGCGGCCGAACTCGCGATTGGCAATCAGTGGCAGTGGGACAATTTCACGCTTGGTTGCGACTGGATTGGCTTGATGGTGCCTGTCGCCACAATCGGCGTGCGAAACAGCTTTTCAACCAAATCCACAATTTCCAAATCTGATCGCGAGGAACTTGATAAATCGTGGGAGAGTCTGGCTAAGGTTCAATCTTTCGAGTTGCTTCGTCTCTATCTAGGCGCCTCATTCTAAACGGCGACTGAAGCGTTCGCTAAAAATGAAACGGCCGTTGGCGAGTCATTTAACTCATGAACCAACGGCCGGTAAACAAGTCTCAGTGAACTAGTTTCGACGTACAGGGCGCCGGCATAGCTGATCGACCGAGAACTCAGTAGTCGAACCACCGAGACTGAATAAATCGGTGAACCAAGAGAAGATTCCGGCTCGACCGGATGTTTCGCTGCCGCTCATGCGGCACATCGGAAGCAGTGCAAATTGGTCGGCTACCAAAACGCGGTAAAGATTCACGCGCTGGTTATCGAGATCCATACGGGCCGAAGCCAGCGAAACCGATGAGTTGGTGATATCCTGTAACGCCATCAACACATGCAGAAGGTCGACCTGGCCAAGTTGGTAATTTTGCACCAGGCCGTTGTAAGCCGTTTGATAGGCGTTCACCGCGAGGTTGCCGCTTTCGACTTGGACCTTCGCCGATTTAATCGAGTTGATCGTTGATTCGATGGTTGAAGACATCAAACCACGAAGACGTTTTTCATAGAGTTTCAGCGCCTTAGTGTTGAGCTGGCTGAGTTCAATTGTCGGAAAGTAACCGAAGCCGATCGAGGCCTGAGCCGATCCGCCTAACATCTCCCAAGCCATGGGAACCGATGTTGAGGTTTGCATGCTGAGCGAAGCTCCGCCGAGGAAGCTGAAAACTTTGGTCCACGTCGCTTCGCGCGAAGCCGCCAAGAGCGAGCGAACTTGATAAGATTCATTCGATACTGGGAAGACTTTGTCGAGAATTTTTTGTGGCGCGAGCCCCTCGGAACTTGAGGGACGCGGGTGCGAGTTGTCGAAGATGATCTTGTAGTTGAGCGGAATCACCAGCATGCGACGTACGGTAGCGGTCTCCTGACTGATCAGCTCTTGAACCCGGGCAACATATGTTTTGTAGGTCTCGAGCGCACCTTGTGCCTGCGCCAGATCAATCGCTGTTGCAGTACCAAGACGGGTTTTGGCCTCAAC
>SXRI01000336.1 GCA_005793615.1 Bdellovibrionales bacterium | reverse complement strand
GGCTTCACGGTGCGTACTTCACCAAAAATTCCGCCGTCAACTTCGTAAACCTCGCCTGGTTTGAGTTGAAGAGGCGAAAGCGGTTTCAACCAAAATTCAATGCCTTGTTCTGACTTAAGCCAACGCCATACTTTCTGACTGCTAACGGGAACTGTTTTCGTGAGAGTCGCCGAGTAAGTGCCTTTGAGACTTTGCCCGGCGATGCGTTTTCCTGTTGAGACCTCATAGCCATTGGCGATCATTTGCTGCCACCAGGCGCTCTGTTTATGCTTGGTCTTGAGATGAGCAACGATGGTGCGGTGATCCCAGTTTTTGGCGCCCGCTTTGTTAAGGATAGAAATCCACTCTTGCCAAGCGCGGCCGGTGTGTTTCGTCAGTGATTTGTCGGAAATCGTTTCAAGCAAATTGGTGTCCTCCACCCTCTGGGTGTTTTCGCATTTTGCTGGAAAAGTTTAGTGATTGGCAACGGTATAGGAATAATAGAGTCGCTGTCAGTCTCTCCAGAAGAAGGTTGGGTCGCATTCTGGACTCATTTTTTCGAAAAAGTGAGCCTATAATCAAGGAATGCGCATCTTTAGAATAAGTTCGCTTTCCTCGTCGTTCGTATCCATCTGCTTAGTCGCCTGTAATACGGTGACCGTCGTTGCGCCGCAGCCGCAAATCGAGGCGCCGATCGTTCCCGGAGCCGGCCGACACGAGGTTCATTTCGGAGGCGTACCAGCTAAACAAGTTTCATTTTCATCAGATGCTTCGAGTCGACCACCAAGTTTTGCCAATCAAAATGTTTCGGATTCGCACGATCTACCGGTGGGCGGTGGTATCGGTCTCGGTTCTTATTTTGAACTTGGCGCGCAGTATGGCATCAACAGCGGCGGGGCGGGACTCAAGCTCAAATTTCAGCCGGTCGGGCCGACGGCGACGCAATTGAAAGCGGGCGCTTGGCTGATCGCGGCCTTCGGCCATGTCTCTGGTGCCTCCAGGTCGAGGAGCGGGGAGCAGGAAATCGTAGGTGGACCCGGTGGTTTTCCTTGGAGTTCGAATGCCAACCTTACCATCGCCGGTGGCGGAGGTTCGGTTGGCTTTATGATTGCCGATAAGGATTTGCTCTACGTCGGATATTCCTACGACAACTACGTCGCTAACGCCAGCATCCATCAGGATCCGGCCAGTAACGGATCATCGGGTGCTGCGGATGTCTCCACTCAACAGTTCGGCTATGCGCAAGCCGTGGGCTTACATTTCCGCCTGCTGCTTGGCTCGGGCTTTGTAGATTTAGGATACGCCGCGACCCATTTCGTTTTCGGTACATTAAATCCCGCGGACAATCACGGGCTCTCCGCGATCGCCGGCACCGGGTTTTAAGCGCGTACATCGCGGGACCCCTTGGCCGCCGGCACATACGTTGCAAACCATCAGCTCCGCGAGATCGGATCGGTCACGGTCGTCCCTGAGCTCCAGCTAAAACGCTCGGTACTGTGGCCTGACTCGTCCGCTTTGAAAGCCTTTCTTTGCTGTCAAAGATTTGAGCACAATTAGGCATCCAACTTTAAGGAGTTAAAACAATGAGCGCACAGTTTTTTTTCCGTGTCGGAGTCGTACTCAGTTTGCAACTCCTGTTGATGACCGGTGCTTGGGCTTCTTCCTCGGAGAAGATTCATCTCTTTTCGAGTCTTGAGCCGCTTGAACTCAAACTCTCCTATGACATAAGAGAGCTACAATTGCGAAAAGCGGAACTGCGCGAAGAGGGTTTGGAGGGAGAACTCACGGTCAATGACAAAATTCTGAAGATTCGGGTCGCGCCGCGCGGGAATGGATCCTTTCATTTTTGCACTCAACCGCAACTGAGACTCCTCTTCAATTCCTCCGATTCAGAGGAAACGCCTTTTGCGGGAATCAAAAAACTGAAATTATTTACCTTTGGTGGTTGCGTGGAACCAAAATTCAGTCCGGCAGCCGACACTACCATTCTCACCAATTATCTCATCTACCGCTTTCAAGACGAGGTATTTCAGGCCAACTATAAAACCAGACTCGCGTGGATCAACTACACCGACACCTCCGGAACCACTCCACCTTACCGCCAAGCCGCTTTCTTCCTTGAGCCCGGGAAAAGCGTCAAACAGCGTCTTTCTCTCACGCGCATCGAGAAAGAGGATGTCACCAAGGCCGGAAACAAAGTGGCAGAAGCGCTCGATCCCTCGGCGGTCTCGCTCATGCATGCCTTTCAATTCTTCATCGGCAATTTCGACTATGGAGTCCCCGGTGTCTATTCACACATCCTCAACAATGCGTTCCCGGTGGAAAAGAATATTCACTTGTTCGCTGACAGCCAAGGCCGACTGTACCCATTTTCTTTTGATTTCGACTTTTCCCGTTTCACAAATTTCGCTAGGGCCTGCACACTTTCTGGCTCATTCTTCATGGGGAGTCCGCCCTCAGAATGCCTTGCGAAAAACATCAAAGAAACCATCGCCGCTGATTTGAAAAAGTTCAAGTTCGCATCCGACGTCACAGCAAATCTCGCGCATCTTCGTCAAGCATTTGCTCGTTGGCGCTCCGCTAACCAAGACCTCATCGACCGCCTCAATCCAAGTTTGCTTCAAAATCAACATCTCGATGCCTTCATCGCGGGTTTTTCGGAAGCCGTTGAAGAAGCGGGAACCGCAGGTCATTGAGAGAAAATGATCAGCGTTTACGTAAAAATGGTGGGCGTCGGCCACGGGCAGGAGCCTTCGCGCTCGCCGTACTTGGACCGCGTTGTGCCTTCGGCGTCGCCGAATCAACAGGGCCGGACTTCATCGGAAAAACCGCCAGAATAAACTCTGCTTTGCGTTCGCCGACGAGTTCAGGAAGTCTTTTGAGTTCCGCTTCGATAACGGTCTCGGTTGGCTGAGTAAAATCACACCCCAAGAGGGCGCGCCGCTCGGGCCAGTGCTCGCTCAGTTCGCTCAATAGTCGCCCAAGACGGTAGGGGGTATCCATGAGAATGACGGGGCGGCGTTCGCGTTCGAGTTCGCGTAACGCTTGCGCACGGGCCTCGCGTTCGGCCGGTAAAAAACCGCGAAACAAAAACTCGCGCATATCGTGCCCTGAAACCGAGAGCAGGCACATCAGGCTCGAGGCCCCAGGTATCGGTGAAGTGGTGATTTCTCCAGACCGGCAGGCGGCCACAAGGCGCGCGCCCGGATCGCAAAAACCAGGTGTGCCACAATCTGAAACCAAAGCGACTGTGTGTACTCGACAAAGTTCTTTGAGCTCATTCACATCTTGATCACTTGAGTGTTCGTTCAAAAGTTCGAGGCGCTTG
>SXRI01000335.1 GCA_005793615.1 Bdellovibrionales bacterium | reverse complement strand
TTCAGGCGAGAGCTGAATGCTTTCTTGAGCTCGATGCCGAGCACATAGGGAACCCAGCGAAATTGAATCATAAATTTTCCTGGGGGGGCTCTTGTCGGTTCTTTGGCTCTAACAGCCGGGCAATGATATCGGAGATGTCTTCTTCGTCGATCTTCAAATCCACAACCGGGAGCAAGCGCAGAACCGCGCTCGCGGCTTCAGCGACCTTGTTCCGTGGTACTTTGATTTTCACCTCGCTGGGTGAGACCGACAAAATCTCCCCGAGGTCAGCGGGAATTTGTTTCAGACTCTCGTTGGGGGTCTCACTGAGTTCGGCGGTGATGACTTTATGGCCGGCGTACTGACTGAGAACTCTGTTGAGCCCGCCATCGTAGACAAACTCGCCTTCCCGAATAATCACAATGCGTTCACAAAGGCGTTCGATATCCTCCATGTAGTGCGAGGTCAAGATCATCGCCGGTTGATGTTCCTGTCGATAGCTGAGAAGAAATTCGCGAATCGCCCGCTGGGCGTTCAAATCTAGCCCGATGGTCGGCTCATCGAGGAAAACTACTTTGGGTTGATGAAGCAATGCTGCGATCAGCTCCATTTTCATTCGTTCACCGAGACTAAGGCGGCGAATTGGTGTGTTGAGTTGTTTCTCAAATCCAAGGGCCGAGGTAAGTTGGTCGAGGCTGTGGCGGTATTGACTCTCCGGCAGGCGGTAGATCTCACGCAGAAGAATAAAGCAATCCGCAGCAGGAAGATCCCACCACAGCTGCGCTTTCTGCCCCATGATCAGAGCGATCTGCTGACGAAAATCATTGTGACGCTTCCACGGCGTGTGCCCGAGAACCGCAGCACTCCCCGAACTCGGATGTACAATGCCGGCGAGAAGTTTCACCAGTGTTGTTTTACCGGCGCCATTGGCACCCACGAGACCTACGATTTCACCCGCCGAAACTTTTAGGGAAACACCTTTGAGTGCGTGTTTTTCTTCCCACTGCCGATTGATCAAACCGCGTAGGGAGCCTTTGAGGCCAGCTTGTTTTTTATGAACGCGAAACGACTTTTTGAGATTTTCAACTTGGATCATAAGTGACTCACCATATCAAACCAACCGAGCCCTGACAATAACAGTGCTGGCGTCGTTCAGTTTATATGGCGACAGTTCGTCTCGTTGGTAGTCGACGAAAACTCCAATTGATTCAAACGCTTGAATTATCGAAGCAATTGCGCGAGCCTTTCGCCTGTAGGAGTTCCAGCACTGCTTTCAATGATAGATAAAATCTATTAGAAGTAATAAATAATCGATTTCATCTTTCATGGGAATTGGGCGATTGTGTACTAAGTAAGTCCTAAGTAAGTCCTAAGTAAAGAGTCAGATAATGAAACCAATAATAAGGAGGTCATCATTATGACAACATTGATCAATACCAAGGTGCCAGATTTCAAAGTAGAAGCTTATGCTAACGGTGCGTTCAAGACCGTGACCCAGAACGACCTGAGAGGAAAATGGTCGGTCTTCTTTTTCTATCCGGCCGACTTCACTTTTGTTTGCCCGACTGAGCTTGGTGACATGGCTGATAAATACGAAGCTTTCCAAAAAATCGGCGTTGAAGTGTACGCGGTCAGCACTGACACCCACTTCACGCACAAGGCATGGCACGATACTTCGGAGACCATTAAAAAAATTAAATATCCGATGCTTGCTGACCCCACCGGTCACTTGAGCAAATCATTCGGTGTTTATATCGAAGAAGCTGGTCTTGCTTATCGTGGCACGTTCCTGATTGATCCCGAGGGTCGAATCAAAATCGCGGAAGTGAACGACAATGGTATTGGCCGTAATGCCGATGAACTTTTGCGTAAAACACAGGCGGCACAATTCGTGGCCTCGCACCCAGCGGAAGTTTGCCCCGCTAAATGGCGTCCGGGCGAGAAGACTTTGAAGCCGGGACTTGATCTCGTCGGCAAAATCTAAGGCGAAGCGCACTCAGAGGAAACGCGAAGGGGAGGACTTTATGTTGGACACAGCCGTTATCGAACAACTAAGAGAAGTTTTTTCGAAGCTGGATCAACCGGTCACTCTTCGCGTTCACCGTGTAGAGAGTGCTGACCAAAATGGGGCACGTGAAGAGTTAATGGAGTTACTCGGCGATCTCGCTCGCTCCTCCGATAAAATACGTGTTGAGGAGTCCGCGGTGACTGCCAAAGCGCCGTTCTTCGAGATCGTCTATCAAGGTAAACCTAACGGGATCTCTTTTCTTGGAATTCCCGGCGGCCATGAGTTTTCTTCGCTCGTACTTTCGATTCTCTATAGCGATGGTAAAGGCAAGCAGCCGGATGCCGGTATCATCGGTCGTATTCGCGGCCTTAAAGGGCCCATTCGACTCAAAACATTTATCTCATTGTCTTGTGAGAACTGTCCTGAAGTGGTGCAGGCATTGAATCTGATGACAACGGTGCATCCGGACTTTCAGCACGAAATGGTTGATGGTGCCTACGCGCAGAGCGAGGTTGAGTCACTCGGAATTCAAGGCGTGCCGAGCGTGATCGCAGACGGTAAACTCATTCACTCGGGCAAAATCAATTTACTGGATCTTCTGGCGAAACTTGAATCTGTGTTTGGTAAGACTGGCGAAGGTCTGAAAACAGAGAACCTAGGGACTTTTGATGTCGCGGTCATTGGCGGCGGGCCGGCTGGCGCCTCAGCGGCTATCTATAGTGTTCGCAAAGGGCTTAAAACCGCGTTGATCGCCGAGCGATTGGGCGGGCAGTTGCAAGAGACCAAAGGCATCGAGAATATGATCTCTGTGCCTTATACCGAAGGTACTAAACTCGCGGCGGAATTGAATCGACATATTTCGAGTTATCCCGTCAGCACATTCGAACACCGCCGGGTGCGCGAGATCAGCGGCGATAGTGTTAAACGAATCCAACTCGAGAGCGGTGAGTTCCTTGACGCAAAGGCTGTGATCGTCGCGACTGGCGCGAAGTGGCGTGAGCTCGGAATTCCCGGAGAGAAGGAGAACATCGGTCAGGGGGTGGCTTTCTGTGCCCATTGCGATGGTCCCTTTTACAAAGGTAAAAAAGTCGCTGTCGTTGGCGGCGGTAATTCGGGAGTGGAGGCGGCGATAGATCTGGCTGGTATCGCGACCGAGGTGACTTTGCTGGAGTTTGCCGACAAATTGAAAGCCGACAACGTTCTGATTGAGAAGCTCAAGGCACTTCCCAATACCTCGATAGTTTTGCAAGCAAAGACCACGCAAGTTATCAGTGATGGAAAAAAGGTCACGGGGCTCGAATATCAAGATCGAGCCACTGAAAAGACTCATACGATCAATCTTGATGGTGTCTTTGTACAGATCGGTCTTTTGCCGAATAGCCAGTTCTTGAAAGGTGTCGTTGACCTTACGCCTATGGGTGAGATCAAGGTGGATGGCAAAGGCCGAACTTCGGTGTCGGGTATTTATGCCGCTGGAGATGTGACCACAATTCCCTTTAAGCAGATCGTGATCGCCATGGGGGATGGCGCCAAGGTCGCGCTCACTGCCTTCGAAGATCGGATGCATGCGCCGGCCTGAAGATTGCCGGCATCACTAGTTTTCGATGTCGTGGAGTTTTGAGAAGTCGATCGTGCGCACATTGTCGTTGAGATGAATCATGTCAGCAAATTTTCTGCCAGCGACGATCATTTGCGAGTTGTAGATCGCATGAGTGACGATGGTTTGGCCAACGTCTTGATCTAGTCCGGTGAAAGTAACTACCACCTCCCAATTAGTATTATGAAGTTCCTCGATCGTCATATTATGGAAGGGACTTGTGGAATCGATGATATGAAACAAAGTCCAAGAGAGTGCAAAAAGCGGTGTCTGTGTGCGCATCATCTTGAGGTCAACGAGTCGACGTAAACGCTCGCCTTCGCTGGAAACTTCGTCGCGCAAAAGTGTCATCTGCGCGCGGCCTTCATAAACCTGGTTAGTTCGTACATTACCCAGGCGAAGAGTTAAAGCGCTCGCACCGTTGACCTTGGTCCAGAGAATCTTGTTGGAGAACTCCACTCTGGCAGATGGTCGCGCAAACTTCGCAAAAACCAATCCGGTGAGTAGGGCGGTAGCAAAAAGGCCAACGGCAGACTCAATCGTCACCAGAAGGTGGGCATAGGGTGTCACCGGATACATAAAGCCATAGCCGATTGTTGCCATGGTCTGAACGCTGAACGCGAAGGCCGAAACAAAGTCACCGGGAGCAATGTTCGCAACTGACCCAGGAGCGATAAAAAATAAAATTGCGAAGACCATGTCGATCGAAAGATAAACCAAAAGGACAATCGCGAAAAAGCGCCACCATCCCCAACGCAACATGCGATGATAGGCGTCCTCAAGAAAGGTTTCCTCGACACCGAGGCGACGAACGCTGATTTCACGATTGAGCGATTTGTTGGCCATGACGTCAAGTGTGACAGGCCGCCGAACGAGCGGTCAATGAGCATGTTAGGGGCGTTTTTACGCAGCGGTGGCTATTTGAAACGACTCAGGTCACGGATTGTCGGGAAGTGGTGCGCGGAAAGGAAGGCTGCACTCATCAAAGGTAAAGTCCTGGTGGCACTGGAGAGTCTGCCTGAGCGGTTCGGTGAGCATCTCAAGCTTGCGGTTGTCGCGTTGAGCATGTGGCTCAAGATTGTAGGACTGTTCAATTTTGCTTTCTTCGGGAAAGTGCGTTTCCAAAGATGGTTCCCCGCACAGCCAAGTAGCACTGGCAAGGTACTTCGAGCGTCTCTCGGTGAGATCCTGATACTTTTGTAGGTACTGAGATACCGCATAGGCTCCCATTACGTCAGCGAATCGTTCAAAAGGCGGTGATGAAAAACCTTCCGACACCAACTCTGGTCGAGATGAGAATTCACCTTCCTGGGCGATCACGCTTGCAAGGACTTTCGAAGACAGGCTCTTTGCGGTCTCGATAGCGCCTTTGAGACGCTCACTTTTACTGCCTTCGCTACATTGGTATTCGGCGGTGAAGAACGTGAGTGTATAGAGCTCGTCATCGAGAGATTCCTTTTTGCTGCTCCACAAGTAATATCCGCATGGATTCATGAAATTGGGATTGTGCTGCAGTCGACCCGAACGCATTGGTACCTTGCGCTCGATGATACGCAGAAAGACATTTGCCGATGCGAGATCCGAAAGTCGCGCGGTGGCGATGGAGTTGCCAATTCGTGTCGCCTCGAGCTCGGTGAGATTCTGGGTCGTGACACCTTTTTTGAGACAGCGATTGAACTCGGGAAGCTGTGTTTTATAGGCACTGACTTCACCAAGATCAGCGTTGAGCGACTGCTTGAACTCATTCCACTCGCTGCAGCTCAACTGTTCCCGATTTTCGCAAACATTGTCACGCAGACGAACCATCTTCTGACTGAGAGTCGAGCTCGAGAGGTATGTCAGAAGATCACGATCCGCACCCAAGGCATGGCTCATTTCGTGGGCGAGAGTCAAAACGATATCCTCGGAGTTGAAGTCGCCGGCGCAAACCGTGATGAGATTGAGATTCTTGTAGTAGTAGGCATTCACATTAGTAGCCGAGCACTCTTCGTCGGCAATTTCCGGGAATGACCCGGGTAGTACTAGGTCTACAGTTAAGATTTTCTTACGCCAGTTTTTTCTTATCTCATCACTGATGTCGAGTCGGTCAAAAAGCGCTAGAAAGGTGAGTTTGAGATGGCGAAATTCATCTTCGACTCGCTTCCAGTTGGCATCCTCGTTCCAGAGAATTCGCGAGATTTCGGATATCAGGACTCGTCGGGCGCGGCGTTTTTCAAGTCCGTATTCGATCGGCATGGTGCGCTCGGAAATCTGATGGTAGCCGGGAAACTTGCGACTCATACGAATGACGACGGTTTGATCAACGGCCGAGTCCCAAATAAAATCAAGTTCAGCTTCAAGCCGCTCGGTGTAGAGCCGATCACTCAATGACATTTTACCGATGGGCGTGCGGCGGATCAAAGCCTCTAGTTTTTCGAAGTAAGAAAGTTGATTCAGACGTTCCTGAAGATCAGTGGGAAGTTTGAAGCGATTGCGAATCTTAGCCAGCGAATACTTGACAAAAACCTGCGGGAGCTGATTGGCGGTTTCTCCGCGCAAAATTTGAATCGGCCTTGAACCTCGTGGAATTTGCAGATTCCCTGAAATTTCCGGAGAATAAAGATGCGAGCAATAGTCGTCGACCATGTTTTTACAGCCATGAAATTCATGTTCGGCCTGTGTCTTGATGGAGAATTCCGGCAAACGCTTACTGCTTGCTATCGCGTTGGAATCGCTCGGGCTTTCGATCTTGCTATGCGTTTGGCAGGCGGTGGAAAATGTCGCGAGGGCAAAAAGCAAGACTATGTGCGAAGCAGAGAATCGACTCTGCCGGCCTAAACGCACTCTCGAGTTCCAAAATGAACTTTCGAGCGGAATAATCCTCATTTCGCCAACCTTTACTTTTACTTACCCTCTATTTTCGCATCCTTCCGGGGATGCTGGAAATAGGTATTTGCTATTCATTTAATTAGAAATTCCTATTTAAACTCCCTTGGAGTTGTACGCGTTTTGACGGACTTAGGTGCGAAATGGGGTCACCGGTATTAGTCCTGGGACATCTCTGGCCTTGAGTCTTTAGCCTCGACTTTGGATAGCCTTTCTCAAGTCGAGACAGAGTCAAATGCTCTCGCGACTCCTCGCTTGCTCGTGGCATGATTTGACTATGAGATTTTTCATTCAAACAGGAATTGTTGTCGCACTCTTTCTCGTTAGCTCAATGGTCGCCATGGCCAGGGAGCGAGTAACGCCGGATTGGAACTACGCCAAAACGCGAATGAAAAAAGCGGGGCTGAAGAGCTCTTTTGTTAGTGTCCTTAAAAAGAGCTACGAGCCTGATGATTTCCGTGATGTCACTGAATTGAATCTTCTCCTCTTTCTTCGTAAGGTCGACCAGCATGCCGTGCAGGTTACCGATGAGGCTACCGAAAAAGTTCGTGATTTCATGAAAGAGAATCGCGAGGCGCTCGATCTTGCCGAGCGTAAGTACCAGGTGGCCGGTCCGGTGATCGCAAGTCTGTTGTGGATGGAGTCACGCTACGGCCAAAATCTAGGAAGATTTCATGTCGCCAGCGTCTTTGTGAATCTTCTGCAGGTTGATCGTCCTGAGGTTATAGACGATTTAAAAAAACATGGCTCCTTGCGCTTCAGTGATCATCCGTCGAAGAAGGACCTTAAGAAAGTAGCGGCGCGAGCAAAGAAGAAAGCCAAGTGGGCCATGGAAGAACTGCGGGCCGTTGAACGAATCTATCGTGAAAGGGGAGAAGATGTTTTAGAGTTTCGCGGCTCATTCGCCGGAGCGTTTGGCATGCCGCAGTTCTTGCCATCGAGTTATTCGCGATGGGCAAAATCAGCGCAGACTAAAACTAGTTCTCCTAAATTGAACAAACCCGACGATGCCATTCACAGCGTAGCCAATTATCTAAAATTGAACGGCTGGAGGGAGAAACGTAAGAAAACCCACGTCGTTGCATTGATGAATTACAATAATAGTCGTGATTATGCCAATGCCATTCTTAAACTTGCTAAGAAGGTCACGGCAGTCCATGGACTTGCTTCGACCCCAAAGGTCGAAGCTGCGTCGATCAAAGAGGACAGCGATAACTGACAGTGACAACGGTTCCGGGCGGAGGCGGAGCACTGAAGCTCAGTTTTTTCGTAGCCCAGTCGACTGAGGCATTGATCGTTGTGGCTGGCTGCGGACTAAAGGAGACAGTGTAGTTGTTGCCATCGGGTTGACAGGCCAGCGTGATAGTTTGCGCTTGTTGACTGACGCCGGCGCCGATTTGTCCCAGTTGTGCGGTGTAATCACTTGCGCAAACCGAGCCCAAAACTCCATGAGTTTGGGTAACAAGTTCGGCATAGATTTTCGCATACCAGGCAAAGAGGTAAGGATTACCATCACGACCATAACGGGCGTTATAACAAGCGGTGTCGCCAGGTTTAGTGACAATGCCATCGACTACCAAAGATTTTCCTGGGAACTTCGCATTGAGATTTGCAATCAGTGTGGCCGGGAGATCGTTGTGTCCCTGGGGATATCCTTCTGTTGCAAGATCAAGACTATTGCGCTCGTCGCTGTCTGAAACGATCACGATGGTGAGTGGAACATTGGGGCGCAGGAATCCGTGGGGATTAGAATCGATCAAAAGGTTTGCAGCAAAGATCGCTCGCGGATCTCCTGAAGGGCACTGACTTGGATTATAGCCGCTGTTGGCGCAAGTAGTGGTTTCCGGAAACTGAATGGTGCTCGCAAAAGCACTCGCCGGGTTCGGAGTCTGGGGCGTGATATAAAAATCACCCGAGGCCGGAACTTGAATAAGTTTACCATCCTGAAGTGCGCCATAGCGATTGGTGACAGCCGGTGGATTGTTACGGGTATCAGAAACGCTGCTCGAAACATCGGTCGTGGTGATGCCGATGCGATAGTCAAGCTGTCCTAACTGGTTCAAAAAGCTATTGAAGCGCGATGCGATGTTGGCCTGAACATCTGAAACTGAGCCGCTGTCATCAACGACAAAGAGAATATCAATGGGTTCTTTAGCGATCGTGATTTGATCGTTGTGCTCCTGAAAGCATGCGGAGCCCGTGCACTTGAGTGCTGGTCCACTGGGTGCCGAGTTATCGGCGCCGAATTTCACCGGTGCGCATGCCACATAGTAGGATACCGTGCCGATAACGATTCCGGTTTTCAGCCATGATTTCATAAAACACTCCGAGCCGCCTTATTGTTGAGTTGTCTCCACGGCTCAATAGGGAGGACTTCAAAGCCCGTGCCAACTAAAAGCAAGTGTTGAGGCCAAATTTAAGGGGAGCGCAGTAGCTTTGGCTGGGGTTAAGGGGAGGGCGACAAAACAGGCGATGAGATGTCAAAAGTTTCGACAAAAAAATTTCGGAGCCCAGGGCCCAGGGCTCAAGGTTCAGGGAGCTGTTGTTGTCGGGCGGTTCGAATCAGGGGGACCCTGTGTTCTCGGTTGTGGGCCTGCCGTCTCGGGAGGAGGGCTGCCACGATTATAGGCGGTAGAACATTCTTTTCGGAATCGCGGGTCCTTGTTTGTACAGCAGTTGTAGGCGTCCGGCAGATAAAGGCGCAGACTCGCGATCCTCTTCTTGCTCAGCTCAGAGTCTGGCCTAAGCATGGGTATTTCGCCATTGGCGTTGACCTCAATCGTCGAAGCTAAAGGCGTCTTCCAGGTCGAGCCGCCGATGAGGTTGATTTGTTTAATCGCTTTCTTGCCGGGTTCCTTTTTAGTTGTGTTTTCGGGATAGTAGATGATCTTGTGGTCCAGCATTCGCCCGTCGTCCCAGCGGCCGGTCAAATCAAAACCTGCGTTGTGACACTGCAATCGCGTCAAGTGAGGCTGTTCAAACATAACTTGGTGGAGTCTTCGGTAGAAGTTGCAAACGCGTCCATTATTGAGTGCCAGCAAACTCAACTGTTGATTGGCGGAAAGATCTAAAAAACGCAAGACATTGCCGCGGATCTCGGGAATGTCGCGGCAGCCTTCAACGCCGTCAGGGCGCTCGCTCGTGATGTAGGGTGCTCCCAGTTCGGTACTGCATGAAATCGGGGTGGCGTCTCGGACCTGCGAAATCGCGAGTGTAAGAACCGGAATTCCCAGACCGCCTCCGCCGAATTTACTGAAGGACTTAATGCCGAGCCAGTTGGCCATGAGTTCGTGGGCGATTTCACGGACGGTTTGCATCTCGGTCAATGCCATTTCTTGCGCTGTTTGCGAGCCGACATGACTGAGGCCGCTGAGTAATTCGTCCTTCAATTGATTACGAATCCCCGACTGGACGATCTCGGCCATATAGCGGTTGTCTTGCGTGATCCAAGCAGTGCTTTGGTATTTGCGCAAGATCACCTGCGCGTGTTTCATGTTCCGTTCCTGGTACTGCGCCGGCAGTTGGCTAAATGGCAGGTTAGCGATATCGTAAACCTGGCCATTCACTTCCTTCAAACGGGGTTCGAAAACCGCTCTGGGAATCTCTGAATGCGGGCTTGAATCACTCGCCAGTTGAATGGCTTTTTTGAGGGCGTCATGAAGACTCTTTAGCTCTCGATCCGGGGACTGTTGGAGCTGGCGGGAAAGTTCGTCAAGACGGGCCTGGGGATTTTCAAGACGTCGATGGCGTCGCCATAAGGAATGAAGCTTATCGGCCAGGCTCTTGGTGAGCGGTTCTTTGTTGCGAGAAATGATATCGTGATAACGCTTACGATCTTCAGTGCTCTGGGGTCTACCGGCCCATTGCGTGGTGATCCCGGCGCAAGCGGAAATTTTGGTGTCTTCCTGGCAAGCGATATAGGCTTTTATCTGATTTATACCTTCGGTTGTTTTGCAGAAGTCGGCGTCGGTCAGCGCGTGACCGGGAGTTCCGAGTGTCACTATCGTCAAAATGACGACGGCAAAGCGCCAGGGGATATAATTCGAATGGTTTAGACCCATTTGTTAAGTTTATCTCGCCGCTTCTCGGGAAAGCTAGAACAGGCAAAAGACACGCATGGCCAAAATAGTGGATATTGGCGTTTGTGCGGTCTAATTTGCCCCACTGTTGAGGTTTTGTTGACCCTCACGAAAAGGGAACGTAGGAGATGTGGAATTCAAATTCAGGAGGGTCTAAATGACGAAGCTTTTCTTGTTTGCCGTTCTTTGCATGGTTTGCATGGCTGGTACCGCTAGCGCGGCTCCCGCGAAATACTATATCGATGGTGTTGTGATTTGCGATAAAGTGGTGGTAACCGACCCGAATCTCGCTTACTGCCGTTCGATCTCCGGTGGTGACCCGGCAGGGCTATTGTATGCGATCGATATCACCGACGCCAAACGCCCGGTAGTAAAACTCGAAGGCATGATGAAGGTCGACCCAATCGCTCATATGAAGATCTTGGAAATTTCTGATCGTCAGGCACATATGGGGTCTCAGTGTGCACATCTTCTTGTCGAGAATGATGTCATTACCTGGGCTTGGGGACGGCCGCTGGTCGACTGCCTTAAGACACGAACCATAACTCCGGCTCTGAAGTAATTTTCTTTTGAGCTTGCTTGCACCAAGCGAAAAGCGAGCAGCAAAGAGCGGTGCCGCGTGGAATGACATTCTCACGCGGCATCAGCATCACTCTACCGCGAGGTAGTCGCTGGGATCGAGCAGTGGCAAAATCACCTGGCTCGAGAACACCGGATCGAATTCAAATACGAATGCCCCTAGGCTCATGAGGGCGATTTCGGCGATGATCGAGCCCCTGAAGTCGCCCTGGTAGCGGCTAAAGACGATGGGCGCGTTGAGAATGATGTGATTAAAACCCACATTTCGTCCGTTCACCGGTTCGCAAGCCGCGTCGGACATCTGTGCGATATCCATCAGAGCGGCGTCGGCAACGATATCATTGAGTTTCTCTTGTACGGT
>SXRI01000334.1 GCA_005793615.1 Bdellovibrionales bacterium | reverse complement strand
TAAAAATGAACTGCGCCTTTTTATCCAAGACCTCTGCAGAAGCTGGCGTGCTGCTGCCGCAGCCAGGCAAACAAAGCGCATCACCAAAGCGACCGTCACTATGCACGCGAACATCAAGAATCTCACCGCGGTCACCAGATTTTCCAGGTACCACGATCGAGGCGCCAGCGCCGTCACCAAAGAGTACACAGGTAGTCCGGTCTTGCCAGTTGATAAAGCGCGAAAGAGCTTCGCTACCTAAAACCAAAACGCATTTGTATTGGCCCGTTTTAACGAAGGCATCTGCGATCTGCAATCCAGCCATCCAGCCCGCGCAGGCCGTATTGATGTCATAAGCGGCGCTACCATTGACGATTCCAAGTTTGCCTTGAACCGTGGCGGCTAGTGAGGGCATCCAGCGGTCGGGAGTGTTGGTGCAGCCGATGATCAAATCGATATCTTCGGGCTTGATTCCGGCCTTTGTGATAGCGGTTGTGGCAGCTTTACAAGCGATATCGCTATTGTTTTCACCGTCACGTAATTTACGACGGGCGCGAATTCCAGTGCGCTCGGTGATCCATTGATCGGAGGTGTCGACGATTTTCTCCAAGTCCTGATTGGTTAAAATCTGCTCGGGAAAGGCGCTGCCGAAAGCCAAAATTCGCGCTGAAATTTCTGATTTCATTCGTTCTTTTTCCTCCGTTAAAAAACTCGCTCACATGAAAGGTCTCGATTGAGCCACTGGAGGTTAGCCCTAGATGAGTAGAGCTGTCCACCCCTCTTCAGTACTGCGCGGCGGCTCACGGCTAGTCTGATAAAGCCACTATTGCCGCTACTGCAAAGTGATCGGGAACTCTTGCACTGGCACGGCATTTCCGCGGAAGCTCTTAAAGCGCACCCGCTCGGTCACTTCCTTCACGCAGTTATGAAGTGTGGCGTCTTTAAAATCCGAACGTACGACCTGTGCGTCATTTACTCGGCCGGTGTTTTGAACCGTAAAGCTCAAGGTCACGCGCCCGCCGCTTCCTGTTTGGCTATTGGTGCGGTGGATGTAACTCAAATAGCAGCGTTGATACAATCCGGTCTGATTTCGCAATGACTTAATGATGTCATCATT
Source organism: Bdellovibrionales bacterium (assembly GCA_005793615.1). Taxonomy (GTDB): domain Bacteria; phylum Bdellovibrionota; class Bdellovibrionia; order Bdellovibrionales; family JAMPXM01; genus SXRI01. The sequence continues at coordinate 4,506 of SXRI01000334.1, read as the reverse complement.
GGTGAGAATTCCGGCTTCTGCTTCAGGACGGGGATTTGGCTTTTCGTTTTTGGCTGATGCGGCAGCGGGCGTGGCGTCAGGCTTAGGTGAATGCGTTTCGTCCGCCTGGGTGGCGACGATGACGATACCGGTTGTGGTCGCGGCCGCCGGTGACGGTGTTGTGTTGGCTACAGTGCCGGTCACAGTACCGGCTTCTTCAGGAATGACTGGAACGAGGGTTTTATCGGCATTCTCCAGAGCCACCTGTTGGCCATCGCGAAACAGACGGAACATATCCTTTCGTCCGGGATTGACAACAGAAGCTGTGCCGTCAAGCAGGGTGCCAATAAATGCTCCCGGTTTACTTGCATCAACCTCCGCAACAAACCGAGAGTTCTCATTAAGGTGAATCGTGGGGCCATTGGGCTCGAGGGCGATCGTCACGGATGAGCGATGTTGAGTGACCAGTAAATCCTGATGATAAAGGGGGCGGGGGCCGGGAACGGACTCCATATGTACCGATCCAGGCAAACGCCGCTCAACTTGGCCTTCGACTGCCAAGATCTGGCCAATCTGTTTGAGATCGTGTGGCGATCCCCACTCCCATTTCTTTAAAAAATTAAAGGCAGCAAGGGCTGTGAGGAAGCCGATAACGGCGGCGATGACTTGAATTGAGGGCCGCTTCATAAACTCCGCTTTCGGCCTACGACTATAGACGTTGCTAGAAGTTGTTTACTTGGTTTTCGGCTCTGTGGGAGCCTTGCCTGCGGGCGCCGGTTCTTGAGTTGCGGGTGCCGCCTGTGGTGCTGTTGCGTCAGTCGGAGCTGTTGCCGGCGCCTGAGCGCCAGCTGTTGGCGCTGTGACGGGCACTCCGCTATCGATGACCGAGCCTGTTTCGCTGCGAGAAAGCAGGGTCAAGACCAAGCAAGTCACGCCAAAGATCACCGCCGAATAACGTGTCAGACGAGTTAGGAAAGTCACAGCACCTGTTGCGCCAAGAAGGGAGCTTGCACCACCACCGCCAAAAATCCCGCCGCCGCTGCTTTTCGGATCCTGTAAGAGAACCAAGGCAATCAGAAGTACGCACACAATAAGATGGACAACGGCAACGACGGTGATCATTCAGACTTCTCCAAAAGTGTTCTAAACAAGTATTCCAAACAGGTCTTAGAAAATGAAAAAAAGAAGGCCCACTATAGATTAGGAAAACGGCCTGCGTCTAGCCCCAATTTTCCAATAACTTATGCACCTTGGCTGAGGGTGAACGCGCCGATCAAAGCACGTGACTTTCCGGCTGGCTGCAAGCAAACAAACAAGTAGAGCAAAAACATTGAAAATGGCAAAAAATTCACCCTCACCGCAATTTATCGCTTTTGAAGGCCTAGATGGATCGGGTAAAAGCACCCTGATTCAGGCTGTTTCGGCGGAGCTCGAGCGCCGCAGGAAAACCTTTGTTTTGACGCGGGAGCCAGGCGGTACGCCGCTCGCTGAAGATATTCGGCGACTGATTTTGCGGACAGACCATGAAGTGCCGGTCGCTGAGACCGAACTCCTTCTCTATGCCGCGAGCCGCGCGCAACATGTTGCCCATGTGATTCAGCCGGCATTGGCTCGAGGAGAATGGGTATTGTGTGATCGCTTTACGGCGAGTTCAGTGGCGTTTCAGTGTTTTGCCCGCGGACTGTCGCGCACTAATGTGGATTGGCTGAATAGTTTTGCTACTCGTGGAGTGCGCCCGGCCCTCAATGTCTTGCTCGATCTCGATGTGGTTGAAAGTCATCGTCGTCAAGGTGGCCGCCCGGGTCAGGAACGTGATCGGATGGAGCGCGAATCACAAGAATTTCACGAAGCTGTGCGTCGTGGGTATTTAGAGCAAGCCCGTGAACGGCCGACAGAATGGTTCGTGGTCGATGCCGCGCTCGCCCCTGAGCGGATCAAAACGTTGGTGCTGGAAAGATTGGAGGCGAGCGGATGGCTGGCCTCCTAGAAAAGATTCGCGGTAATTCAAGTGTTCATGCAACACTGCTTGATGCAGAGATACGCGGACGCTTGGCACCAACGCTGCTATTCTCTGGGCCTTCGGGTGTCGGCAAGCGGTTGTTTGCCCTGGCTCTTGCGCAAAATCTTGTGTGTGAGAATTTGCGCTCGTCTGAGCTGACGAATCTTGGGCCGCGGGCCTGTGGTGAATGCGGGGCCTGTCAGCGGATCGAAAAAGGACAAAGCGAGAGTTTGCTCGTTGTGGAGCCCGATGGCGCTCAAATCAAAATTGAACAGGCTCGTGATATTCTTCAATTCATTTCGCTCCAGAAACTTGGTCGGGCGCGAATTATCATTATTGATCAGGCACATTTGCTCAACAACCAGGCGGCGAATGCTCTGCTGAAATCACTCGAGGAGCCGCCTGCCGGGACCTATTTTATTCTGGTCACTGCGCTTGCGCCTTCGGTTTTGGCGACCATTCGTTCGCGTACGCAAACAGTGCGATTTCGCGCGCTCACGGATGATGAGATCGCCGAGATTCTCGGCGAAAAAACTGACCCATGGATCGTTGAGGCGGCGCAAGGCTCGGTAGAAAACGCTCTGCGCTTGAGCGAAAGTGTAGAGGAGTTCCGGGAGCTTGACGAGGCGGCCTTGGCCTATGCGTCGGCAGCACTTACGCGGTTTCCTCTTGCCGAGGTGGCACGGCTGAAGGATCTCTTGAAGGAAAAGTCGGCTCAGGGCTTTGTTGCCGGGTTGATCCTGGCGGGCCTGCGAAATGGGCTTCGCATGCAGGCGGGCCTGAAGCCACGAACGGCGCAACAGGGTTGGATCGATTTTGCGCACGCGACGGCGGGTCTTTCGCCGCAGATTCTTGGTCAATTGGCAGACACGGTTTTGGCATTACCGCACGAGATGGCTCGTAACATTGATCGTAGCTTGCTCCTTGAGAATCTTGCGATTGATCTAGGTCACGCAGCAACTACTGCGAATACCCATCAAAGTGCACTTTTGGCGGGCGATTGAATGGGATGGATTGATGTTCATACGCATCTCAATTTTCTAAAGGGCGTTGGGGTCGACGAGGCTTTGACTGCGGCACGTGCTGCCGGTGTCACTCAGATGATCACCATAGGAACTGAGCCTAAAGACCATCAAGTTGTACTTGATATTGCTCGTAAGCACTTTCCCGAGGTTGGCTGCACTTTGGGTGTGCATCCGCATGAAGCCCGTCTTTACAGCGAGGAAGTCGAGAGCTTCATTGATCGTCATGTTGGTGAGCGCGAAGTGGTCGCTGTTGGTGAGATTGGCCTTGATTACTATTACGATACTTCGCCCCGTGAGATTCAGCGGGAGGCCTTTCGCCGACAGCTCGCACTCGCCGCCAAGTACCGGCTACCGGTGGAAGTTCACACGCGTGACGCTGAAGCCGATACGGCGTCGATCCTAGGCGATTTTCGTGGCCAAGTGAGCGGAATCTTGCATTGTTTTACTGGAACTTTGGATTTGGCTCGCACGGCACTTGATTTGGGATTGGATATTTCTTTTAGTGGGGTGGTGACCTTCAAGAACGCCGACGATCTACGTGCCGTTGCTCGGTTTGTACCGCTTGAGCGACTTCACGTTGAGACAGACGCGCCGTTTTTGGCGCCGATTCCTATGCGGGGAAAGTCGAATGTGCCGGCTTATGTCATTCATACGGCGCGCTTCGTGGCTGAGCTTAAGGGGGTTTCGCCTGAGGTTTTGTGCGAGGCTTTGAGCGCCAATGCCCGCCGCACATTCCCAAAGCTCATTGCGCCAGCATAGTCTCGCCGGCGTTGCGAACGTGGAATGAGCGAGCGCTTGGCGCTTGCGACAGCAATTGCGCGGCCTTGCGAACGTGGAATGAGCGAGCGCTTGGCGCGAGCGACAGCAATGCCGGAGGCATTGCGAACATAAACAAACGGCTTGGCAAAGTTCTCTTTAAGTCCTTATATTACGGTCAAAATTCTTAATCCTTAAGGAGAGCCACCCGTGGCAAAGATTAAAGTTGGTATCAACGGTTTTGGTCGTATTGGTCGCATCCTCTTTCGCGCCGGTTTCGATAAGGTCGAATTCGTCGGCATCAACAATCTTGGTGACGCTGAGACCAGCGCGCATCTTCTCAAGTACGATTCAACCCATGGCATTTACAACGCTGAAGTCAGCCACGGTGAAAATCACATCCGCGTGAACGGCAAAGACATTCCACTGGCTGTGGAAAAAGATCCGACCAAGATTCCGTGGAAAGAGTGGGGCGCAGATATCGTTCTGGAATGCACCGGCGCTTTCAAATCCAAAGATGATTTCATGAAACACGTCAAAGGCGGCGCGAAGCGAGTTTTGGTTTCCGCTCCGGCAAATGGCGTCGACATGACGATCGTTTACGGTATTAACCACAGTAAATATGATCCCGCGCAACACCATGTGATTTCTAACGCTTCTTGTACCACCAATTGTTTGGCGCCGGTTGCAAAGGTCCTTAACGACTCCTTTGGTATCGAGCGCGGCTTGATGACGACGATTCACTCG
>SXRI01000333.1 GCA_005793615.1 Bdellovibrionales bacterium | reverse complement strand
TCTTCCGTTTTTTCCTGGTCCTGGTCAGCCATCCTGGCCCTTCCGCTTCCGTTACTTCGACTTCATGAACCTGAAAAACTGTTCAGCGAAGGCGATGATCTCATGATCCAGTTGTAAGACCAGCGCCGGGATCGCAAGAAACATCACCATGATCGCCGCCATGAAATTGACGGACATTGAAGTCATGAGAACATTCACCTGCGGGACCGCTCGACTGATGATTCCCATCACTACATTCAGGAGAAACATCGCGAGCAGCACCGGAGCCGAGATCTTAATGCCCGCTTCGACCACCGACTGCACGATCACGCCGCTGTCTTTGAATCGTCCGAGCATCTGTTCCAATGGAGTAGCAAACTCAGTGCCAGCGGTCGCATGAGGAATTCCGACCGGCATGATCTGAAAACTCTCAGCAAGACCCGTGAGAAAAATGTGATGCCCGTCGAGCGCGAGGAAGAGAAGCGTCGCTAGGATCGCATAAAACTGTTCGATTGTTGTCGCCGGCGCGTCTAAAGCCGGGTTAAAGAGCTGACCGTTAGCAAGTCCGGAGCTTGTAGCGATCAAGTTTCCGCCAGCACTGACGGCAAAGAAGAAGAGTCGAGTCATGAATCCGAGACATAGACCTGTCAAAACTTCTTTCGCCGCCAGCCAAACAATCTCGGTCCCTAAAGCTTTAGCATCGAGTCCAATGCGACTGACAACCGGAAACATCAAGACAGCGAGGATAAGACTGAAGAGTACTTTCACATGAGCGGGTACATTATAAATACTGAATACCGGCCACACGAAGGTGAAAGCGGAAACCCTCAAGAAGACCAATGCGAACGCCAATATCTCAGTTTCGCTGAATTTAAGGAGTGGCAACACCGCGGTTTACTCCCGAACATAGGTCGCGAGGTTCTCGAAAAGTCCCACGGTATAGTGGGTAAGGATATCAAGCATCCATGGACCTGCGAGCATGAGGACGATGCCGATAATGATCATCTTCGGAATAAAGCTAAGAGTCGCCTCGTTGATCTGCGTGATGGCTTGCAGAACACTGACGATGAGGCCGGTGACTAGCGCCGCACCCAACAATGGAGCCGAAATAATCGCGGTGGTGCGTAAGGCATCTTGACCTAACTTCATGATCAGTTCCTCAGTCATCGCAAGATCCTCTCCAAATAAATCAGCCGAAGCTTTGCACCATCGAACCAATCAAAAGTGTCCAGCCGTCGACAAGTACGAACAGCATGATTTTAAATGGCAAAGAAATCACGACGGGCGGAAGCATCATCATTCCCATCGCCATCAACACGCTCGCGATCACCATGTCGATCACCAAAAAAGGCAGATAGATGATGAAACCGATCTGAAACGCAGTCTTGAGTTCGGAAATCGCGAAAGCCGGTACCAAAACAGCGGTAGGCACCTCCGCGAGGGTCTTTGGCTTCTCTGATTTCGCCAGACGCACGAAAAGTGCCAAGTCGGCATCGCGTGTTTGATTGAACATGAACTTCCTAAGCGGCGAAAGCGCTTCATCAAGCGCGCGATCCTGACTGATGGTTCCAGCAAGATACGGTCGCAATGCCTTGGTGTTGATATCATCAAACGCGGGACGCATGACGAAAAAGGTCAGAAAAAGAGCGAGTCCAACCACTAACTGATTGGGCGGCATTTGCGGTACGCCAAGTGCCTGACGCAAAAACGAAAGTACGATAATGATCCGAGTAAAACCGGTCATCATGATCAGGATCGCCGGTGCCAGCGTCAGCACTGTCATCACCAAGACGATTTTGACCGCGTTGACCACGTCGTTGGGATTTTCCGCGGTTTTGAAACCGAGATTGACTGTCGGCAGAGTAACGCCTTGGGCACGAGCAGTTTCTGCGGCCAACAGACATAACAGTCCGAGCCCTATGGGGGCAAAAAAATCGCTCAGTTTAGTCAGCGTACTGAACCTCATTCGACGTCGCCTCACAGGTGTTTCATATTGCGCAGACGGGTCGAAACCTTATCTCTGATTTCACTCAAGCCGCGGACCGCAAAGTCATCTTGCTCAGGAGCTCCGGAAGATGCGCGGACTCGGTGTTCAGCCTCGTCATCACCCAGTTCGTCGAGAGTGGAATTGAAATTACGTGGCACTTCGTCGGGAAATTCATCGTCGATCAGCGACAAAGTTTTGAGAATCGAAATATTGTGTTCAGTGACGCCAAGTAAAAGGGTCTCGCCCGCCACTTGAACGATCGACAGGTTTTTCTTCGGCCCCAAAGCGTACTGAGTCAGAACCTTGATACGAGTGTTGTGATTCTTGTTTTCTCGTCTTCTCGAAAAACGCTTGATGCCAAACATCGCGGCACCTAACAGCACTGCCAACACGCCCAAGGTCGTCATGACCCGGGAAAGCCCTCCGCCAGTGGCCTTCTTGACATCCTTGTTCCCGGTCAAAACTGGAATCTCGTTTTCGGGAAGCTTTGCGGTTTCCGTTTTTGGCAACGGCGCGGGAGCCATCGCCGATGTCGCGGCGACATTGGTCTCGTTCGTACCTACAGGAATATTTGCTTCCCCGGCGCCGAGGTCTGTTGCCTCAGATGAAGGTGCACCAGAGCCAACCACGAGTTTAGCAGCGATCGGCGCATCTTCGCTGCCGGTCGAAGCCATCGCAATAAATGGTGAAGTACAAGTTACTATGAGGATGAGTGTCGCGGTCCGGAGGGTTAGCTTGGTCATTTCAACTGCTCCACGCGCTCAGCAGGCGAAATGATGTCGGTCAGACGAACACCGAACTTTTCGTTGACGACGACAGCCTCGCCACGAGCCACGAGCTTGTCATTGACCAGAACCTCCATCGGTTCACCAGCCAGCTTTCCGAGTTCAATCACCGAACCTTGGCCAAGATTCAAAAGTTCACTGACCACCATTTTGGTGCGACCAAGTTCAACGGTAACTTTCAGGGGAATATCGAGAATCAAATCGAGATTCCGTTCACGTTTGCCGTCTTTGGACTTGTCGCCGTCACCCATTCCCATGAGACCTGCGAGACTGCTATCATCTGCCATGAACTCTACTCCTTAGAAACTTTTCTATTCACTTGAATCGCTACCGATCCGTGGTTGACACCGTAATAGCCTTTGAATTTTTTGACGCCTTCGATTTGCACATCGAATTCGCCATTCGCATCTTGATCCAAAGAAATGACATCTCCAGGCTTTAAACCCATCAATTCATCCAACGTGATTTCCGTGTAACCAAGATCCACACGCAGATCGACTTCGGTCTCCATGAGCTGTGTTTGGATGATTCCCGCCCAGAGTTTCTTATCCGTCTGGTCGCTCTCCACCTGAAAACCGCTGGCGAGTTTTTGTTTGATAGGTTCAATCGTCGAATAGGGCACAACGAGAGTAATGGTTCCGTTGGCGTTCTCCAGTTCAACGTCGAAGGTCGAGGCGATCACCACGTCCGTCGGCGGCACAATACCCACGAACTGCGGATTCACCTCTGTCCGCACAAAGCTGCAGTCGATCTTCTCAACCGACAGCCAGGCTTGCTCAAGGTCTTCAATCGCCAGCTCAACCACCTTACGTACGATCGAAAGTTCGATCGGTGTAAAGTCCTTGCCCTCGATCTTGGTGTACGGACGATCGTCGCCGCCGAAAAAACTGTCCACTAACGCATAGGCAAGTTTCGATTCGATCACCAACAGCGCCGAGCCACGTAAGGCATTAAATCGAAGCACCGACATCGATGTCGGCATGGGCAGCGTATTGATGAATTCACCGAATTTCAGAAAGTCCGTGCTCGCATGATTGAGTGCCGCGATCTTTCTTAGGGCGCTCGAAAGTGAAACACGGAACGAACGCATGAATTTCTCATAAATGACATCAAGTTGCGGTAGACGACCGCGAATGATGCGGTCCTGACTGGTTAAATCATAGGCGACGACGACTTTGTCGTCCTCCGACTTAACCTGGCCTCCCGAATCACTTGCCACTTCTCCTTCGGAGACCGCGGCTAAGAGTGCATCAACTTCACTTTGCGATAGTACCTGACTCATTCACCCACACCTTAAATAAGTTTAGTTAAAGATGAACTCCGTGAAGTGCACGCGTTTGATCTTACCCTTAGTTAAAAACGAATTAATCGTGTCGCGAATCTCGTCACGCAAGAACTCTTTGCCTTCAGGAGAGGAGAGTTGGTTATAGGTCTTGCTCGACAAAAGAATGATGATGATATCGCGAATCTGTGGCTTACGTTTATCGACCTCGTCAGCAATACGATCGCCCTCGACCTCGAGCTCCATGTTGACCTTTAAGACCTTGTTGCCACGATTTCCCGAGAGATTAACCAGAAAGGTCTCCATCGGAATCGTCTTGCCGATGAACTGTTCTTCCTCGCCATGGCCACCTTTTTCGCCGTGCCCACCCTCACCGTGAGCATCGTGACCTTGATCAGGTTGAATCGCTTTGTCGATGACCTTTGCGTGCTCGGTGTCTTGTTTGCGACCCAGGAAGACCAGGGCTCCGACGCCGGCAACAACCAGCATGTTCACGATAACTAAAATATATAGTAGGATAGGTTTTCCGCCTGAGTGCGGCTGTCCACCATCATCCGTTTTTTTCGCCGCACTGTCTTCAGCCACGACCTGAGCCCCCTTGTCCATTCACTGCGTGCAACGATTTTGCACGCATCGACGAGAGAGCAGAGCAACGACGATGCCAACACGACGATAGCCTGGAGTCCCTTCTCAAATAGCCTTTAATTCGCGGACACCATGAAAGACCCAAACCACCAGAGGTGGTCTAAGTGTTACAAACGGTGTTGCAATGACGGTGCCGGTCAGGGTTTTGACGGTTTGGTCTGAAGGTGTGTCTTAATCATTTTCAAAATTTCGGGATGTAGAAAGCGGTTTCCACAAATCACAGAGGTCCCGCGCGGGTAGAAAGACTGGCCAGCGATATCGGTCGCTATCGCACCTGCCTCACTGGCGATCACAACACCCGCGGCCATATCCCAAGGCGAAAGATTTTGTTCCCAGAAAACATCAAACGAACCTTGGGCAACAAAACAAAGATCCAGTGCTGCGGCTCCTGCTCGACGAAGGCCGCGGCCACCGCGAATCGTTTGCGCAGCAATCGCCAAGGCCGCATCAAGTTCGGTATCGTAACTTGAAAACCCGGTCGCAAAGAGGCCGTCACGAAAACTCTCGCGTGAACTGACATGGATCGGCTGATTGTTTTTAAACGCACCCCTACCTTTGACTGCGTGAAAGCGTGAAGTCAGCATCGGCGCATCCACTACTCCGAGCACCAACTCACCGTTGAACTCAAGACCAATGCTGATGCAAAAAAAAGGAAACTGATGAATAAAATTGGTGGTGCCATCTAATGGATCAATCATCCATAGAGCCCCCTCGCCGACCGGGGCTGAACCCGTCAGCCCCGACTCCTCGCCTAAGATCGCGTGCGCGGGAAAGACCCTACGGATGCAGTCTTTAATATAGATCTCGCTCTCGCGGTCAGCATCACTTACCAAGCCCGCCTGAAATTTCTCATCGACATTACGTAAGTTGCCGAAATGATTGCCTAGAATCTCGCGAGCTCCATCACAGGCTTTGAATGCGACTTCCAGACATTGATCAAGAAAATGAGGATCAAGCTCCGCCGAAAGGGGTGTTGCGGAGGCGGCTTTTTTTTGCCGATGTTCGCTTTCGTCGTGCATTGCCACTTGTCCCTTGCGCGAGTTCGTTTTAGGCTTCGCGCTGTTTGTCATCAAGACCTTAAGACCCAGTATTGTCAAGGTTTTGACACGTTGACCAAAAGGCAACGGGCTCGTTAGCATGAAGTAGTACACATGATTTTAAGACAGCTATTTTAGGTTACTTTGAGTCAAAGAGACAGTCGGTTCGCAGGACGTGAATCACGGAGATCATAATGAATCATTCAGTAAAAAAAGCTCCCCTAGAAACCTCTAGTTTGCCATCCGCTTTGACTGATCAGGCTGGCAATGCCCGCATGGACACGATTCTCAAAATGCTTTTGATCACCTTCATCGCCCTGCTCGCTTTTTCGTCGGGCGTCTACTTCGGAAAACAGCTGAGCGACAGTGATTACCAGCTGAAAGCGCTCGAGAGCGACTTCAACAATTCTCACGGATCCAAAGTCGCCGACGGCTCTAACGACGCCGGTCCAGAGGACGCTTTGAATCGGGAAGAGGCCGCAGCTCTCTCAGAGTCACTGGCTGAAAAGCTCGTGAAGGGTGAAAAAGAAGAACTGCACGCCAAAGAAGGTCATGGCGAAGAAGAGCGTAAACTCGCCTCTGATACCTCACACGGCGCAGCTCATGGCAGTGCTGCTGCTCATGGTAGTGCCGCTCATGGCGAAGCCGTGCCGACGCAAAAATCTGGCAACCATGAGCCTGCTCATCCGGCCGCAACTGCGCACGCCCCGAGTCCAAAGGCAGCACAACCGAAAGTGCAAACTGGTCACGCGCACAGTCCAAATAACGGCGTCGATCATGGCGCTAATCACGCCGCTAACCAAGGGACCTCGCAAACAAGCGCTGGAAAGCTTGCCGCCAAAGGCGACGCTGATCATTCTTCTCATGCCCAGCCACAGTCTCATGCCCAGCCACAGTCTCATGCCCAGCCAGCACAGGCTCAGCCAAGCCATGCGCAGCCTACCCAAAAGCCCGACCTCAGTGCTGCAACTAAAGCGGCGATGCGCGTGGCCGCCAACGCTGCTCCGATCGAACAACCCAAAGCCACTACCGAAAAACGTATCCCGACAAGTCTTCCAAAAACCGTCGGTCTCTCGCAGGACGTTGAGTTTACGGTTCAGGTTGCTTCTTTTCCGACAGCTGAGGTTGCCAAAGAACACGCCGATATATTGGTAAAAAAGGGGTTCCCTGCTTTTCCAGTCGAAGCGACCATCAATGGCAAAGTGTGGTACCGTGTTAGCGTCGGTAGTTTCAAGACTCTGAAAGATGCAACAGCCTATCGCGCTCAGCTCTTAAAACAAGCCAACGTCACCACTGCAATCGTGCAAAAGATTACTCGCTGATTATCAATGGCAACTGTGCGGACTCCACGGTCCGCGCCAACTCCCTCAGCTTGACTCCCAATCCTAGCAGACGAATGGGCTCCGGCCGCTTGCGCCAGGCCGACTCGAGTAGCGCGACGAAGTCAGCTTCCGCTGGAAACTTCGTTATCATCCGCTCATGGGTCATCGCCGTGAAGTCCGTAAACTTCAGTTTAATCATGATACCGCGTATCTTCTCAGCGTCAGAACCGCTCCCTAAGCGTCGCAACCATTCGGCATAAAGCTCCGGCACCGCACGGCGGATTTCATCAAAGCAATGAAGATCGGTAGCGAAAGTTTCTTCTACCGATAATGATTTTCGCTCACTGTGAGTGCATACCTCGCGATCATCTTGACCACGACAAAGGAGAGCAAGCTCTTGTGCTCGTGCCTCACCGAAAAACCTTCGCAAATCGCCAAGGGCCAACTTCTGTAAGTCGCCACAGGTAAAAATTCCCAGCTGATGCATGCGCTCGGCCGTCACCTTGCCCACGCCAAAGATTTTTTCCACCGGCAAACTGGGCATGAATCCCTCGACCATTTGCGGAGGAATGGCGTACTGCCCGTTCGGCTTATTCCAATCACTCGCTATTTTGGCGAGAAACTTATTCGCCGCGATTCCGGCCGATGCATTCAGTTGGACCTCTGCGGCGATCTGCCCGCGGATCGCATTGGCCAACAAGGTCGCGCTACCGGAAAACTCTCCCCGCAAGCGTGGCGAGTCAGTGACATCCAGATAGGCTTCATCAAGCGATAAGGGTTCTATCTTTTCGGTGTACTGTTCAAAAACTGCGCGCACGCGCCGACTCTCGGACTTGTAAAGGGCAAAGTTAGGCGGAACCAGAATTAGATGCGGGCAAAGACGAACCGCACGTGAACTCGGAATCGCCGCCTTTACTTTGTACTTTCGCGCCTCGTAGTTTGCCGTACAAATCACACTGCGCGAATCGGCCGGTCCGCCGACCGCTACCGGCTTTCCCCGTAGAGAAGGATTGTACTTCTCCTCTACGGCGGCATAAAAACAGTCCATATCGATGTGGATGATCTTGCGCTGTCGCATGTGTAAATTATATGTAAGTCTGCAAAAGAGGCAAGGAATTTCCTTACCTCCACGACGCGCTCACGGCAGGTTGAGATAGCAAACCATTCCTAGGTCAACATTCTCGCCATCGAGAAGAACATTCAGATGACCAATTGTCTTCGCCGCGCCATTGCGCACGACATTCAGCTTGAACAATCCGAGCGAGAACTCCTTTGCTGAAGCCGTTGTCACTTGATTCACGACAAACGGATCGACCCTGAACTTCAGATATTGATCACCGAGGTGTTTTCCCTGAGCGATAGTTCCGTACTGGTTCTTACCTTTTTGATAGATGAAAACCGAGGTACCGACTTCAAACTCACCGTCCAGCCCGGCGTTCGTGCAATAGGCCACGGGACGAACAACATCAGCATCGCGATTGACCCGAACATAAATATCATTTTCAAAGATTGCGACTTTGCTATCAAAGTCGAAGGTCTGCATGGCATCACGAGCGATGGTACTCGTGGGACCGCAGGCCGAATCCCGATGAACGAGCTTGCCTCTGCCATCAACAACGATCATGCCATGCACGTAAGGAGTAAACCGCCACTTCTCTTTCGGACATGAACCATCGGTTTTCTTCGCGCCAAACAAAATCCAAGGAGCCTGATGGCTATGGGTTTCTGGCATTCGCGAACCCTCAGTCATCAAGCCGCCATAGGACCCTCG
>SXRI01000332.1 GCA_005793615.1 Bdellovibrionales bacterium | reverse complement strand
GATCTACTGAAAAGCGAATTGCGGCTCTTGAAGTCAAAAACGCTGAAGCTCTTGAAGGCGGAGGCACGGATAGAGTTGCCAAACACAAAGAGGGCGGCCGACTTACAGCGCGCGAGCGCCTTGATGTACTTCTCGATCCCGGAAGTTTTGTCGAGATGGATCGCTTCGTCACCCATCGCTCACAGAATTTCGGCATGGGCGATAAACTTGTTCTCGGTGACGGTGTGATCACCGGCTACGGACGAATCAACGGAAAACTGGTTTACTGCTACTCGCAGGATTTTACCGTATTCGGCGGCTCAATGTCGCGCACGCAAGCAAACAAGATCTTAAAGATCATGGATCTCGCCATGAAGAATGGTGCGCCGATCATTGGCTTGAATGATTCGGGTGGCGCACGTATTCAAGAGGGCGTTGAAGCACTCGGCGGATATGCTGATATTTTCTTGCGCAACACGCTTGCAAGCGGCGTTGTTCCACAAATCAGTGCGATCATGGGGCCATGCGCAGGTGGCGCGGTCTACTCGCCATCCATCACTGACTTCATTTTCATGGTCAAAGACACTTCGTATATGTTCGTGACCGGTCCCGATGTCATCAAGACAGTGACTCATGAAGACGTGACCAAGGAAGAGTTGGGCGGCGCTCTTGCTCACGCTCAAAAGTCGGGAGTGACCCATTTCGCCGCTAATGATGACAAGCACTGCTTGCTGCTGATACGTGAACTGCTGAGCTTCTTGCCTTCGAACAATGTTGATGACCCACCGGTAATTCCCACCAGTGATCGCCCTGATCGTATCGAAGAAGCTTTGAACACCTTTATCCCTGATAACTCCCGCAAGCCCTACGACATGCTTGAACTCATCAAAATGAATGTTGATGAAGGCTATTTTCTCGAGATCCATCAACACTACGCTAAAAATGTGATTGTCGGTTTCGCACGGTTCAATGGCCGAAGTGTGGGCGTGGTTGCAAACCAGCCGCAGGTATTGGCGGGCTGCTTGAACATTGATGCTTCGAAGAAGGCCGCGCGCTTCGTACGTTTCTGCGACGCCTTTAATATTCCTTTGGTGAGCTTCGTTGATGTTCCGGGCTTCTTGCCGGGAACTGATCAAGAGTGGGCCGGTATCATCACACATGGCGCGAAGCTCCTTTACGCCTATGCTGAAGCCACGGTACCGAAAATCACCGTGATTACCCGTAAAGACTACGGCGGCGCCTATTGCGTGATGTCTTCGAAACATTTGCGTGGCGATATCAATCTCGCTTACCCGACTGCCGAGATTGCAGTGATGGGGGCGGATGGTGCTGTGAATATTATCTTCCGTGACGCGATCAAAAAAGCATCGAAACCGGAAGAAGAGCGTCAGAAACTCACTGCCGACTACGAAGAGAAGTTTGCGAATCCTTATGTCGCGGCCGAACTTGGTTATGTCGACGAGGTGATAGAGCCAGCACTGACACGCAAACGGATTATCGACGCACTTGAGATGCTCAAAAATAAAAAAGACTCTAATCCGCGTAAAAAACACGGAAATATCCCGCTCTGAGGAGTGCGCAATGTTTAAAAAAGTATTGATCGCAAATCGAGGCGAGATTGCATTGCGGGTGATTCGTGCCTGCCGTGATCTTGGGATTGCATCGGTCGCGGTTTATTCGGATGCCGATCGCAACAGTTTGCACGTGGTTTTAGCTGACGAGGCCTACAATATCGGGCCGGCGCCCAGCAAAGAATCCTATCTCAAAATCGAGAACATTCTCGATGCCGTAAGAAAATCAGGCGCTGATGCGGTTCATCCAGGTTATGGTTTCTTAAGCGAGAATGCTGAATTCGCCGAGGCCCTTGAAAAGGCCGGGATCGTATTTATCGGGCCAACGCCCGCAAATATTCGTGCGATGGGTGACAAGCTTTCCGCGATCAGACTGATGAAGGCCGCGGACGTACCTACAGTTCCCGGCTCTGATGGTTCAGTGGATTCAATCGAGGACGCTAAGAAGGTTGTCGATTTGATCGGTCTACCTGTCATCATTAAGGCGACCGCCGGCGGTGGCGGTAAAGGTATGCGTGTTGTTTACAAGAAAGATGAACTTGAGAGCGCCTATCGTGCCGCGCGCTCAGAAGGTTTAAACTACTTCAAAAACGATACCGTTTATATCGAACGCTATGTACAGAACCCGAAACACATCGAAATGCAGGTTTTTGGCGACAAGCATGGAAATGTCGTACACCTATTCGAACGCGAGTGCTCAATTCAAAGACGTCATCAAAAAGTGATCGAAGAGAGCCCCTCTCCTTCGGTGCCACCCGAGGTTCGCAAAAAACTCGGTGAAGTTTCAGTGCGCGCCGCGAAGTCGATCGACTATATCGGCGCCGGCACCTTTGAGTTCATCTTCGATAACGTGACCAAAGATTTCTTTTTCATGGAGATGAATACGCGCCTGCAGGTGGAACACCCGATCACCGAGATGGTGACCGGCGTAGACCTCGTGCAGGAACAGATCATGGTCGCGCTTGGAAAGCCGCTGTCGTTCAAACAGGAAGACATCGTTCAACGGGGTCATGCAATTGAAGCGCGAATTTGTGCGGAAGACCCGCAGACGTTCGTGCCTTCGCCAGGCCTCATCCGTCGCTGCCGCCATCCACAGGGTCCCTTCATTCGCACTGACTCGTATGCCTATCCTGGTTACGAAGTGCCTATTTACTACGACCCGATGATCGCCAAGCTGATTGCCTGGGGGCCGAATCGTGACACCGCGATCCGCCGTCTCGATCGGGCTCTCACGGAATTCACGCTCACCGGCATCAAGACCAATATCGTCTTGCATAAGTCAATTTTGCAGGCCCCCAAGTTTCTCGATGGTTCGTATACGACTCAGTTCTGCGAGAAAGATCTTGAGATTAAGATGCCAAAGCTTTTCCAGGGGGTTGACGACCACGTTTTCCTGATCGCCGCCGCCATCGCCGCCTACAACGAAAAGAAGGCAAAGGCCGTTTCTGAATACAATGTTGCAAGCCGCTGGAAAGACCAGGCTCGCAAAGATGGATTGAGGTAAGCCAATGTTTTTTGAAGCTGATCTTCGTGGCAAGCACTATAAGGTCGATATTACCGAAACCCGCCGCGCCTGGAAAATTAATCTCCAAGAAGAGAACGGCGACTGGATCCACTACAACATCTCCAAAGAAGATTACAAGTTGATCGAGAACACCATTAACCTGATCTTCAACGGTGGCTCCTATTTGATGGACGTCTTTGGCTCCGGAACCGAGTACACAGTTTACACTCGTAGCTCGGTTCGCAATGTTACCATCTACAATGACGAGGCTTTGTTGCATGAATCGCTTAAAAAGGGCGGTCAGCTTGGCTCGAGCGATAAACTTTCTGCCGGAATGCCCGGAAAAATCGTCAAGGTGCTCGTCGCCAAGGGCGATGTCGTGAAGGCCAATCAGCCGATCTTGATCATGGAAGCGATGAAGATGGAAAACGAAATGCGCGCCGCTCATGACACTAAGATCAAGGAGATCCTTGTGAAACCAGGAGATAGCGTCGAGAGCGGTCAGACCCTCATCGCGTTTGAGACCGCGCCAAAGACTTGATCAAATGAGCAGCAACACGCAAGGAACAAACGAAAAGCCTAAAGAAAAAAAAGCCTCCCGTCTTCGTCGCGACAAATTCGTGACCTCGAGCGAAATTGAAATTCGCTCGAGCTATGGTCCCACTGATTGGGACTCGGCCTCCCGTTTTGCTACTGATCTTGGAGCGCCGGGGGAGTTTCCCTATACGCGCGGCGTACAGGAGACGATGTACCGTGGGCGCTTCTGGACCATGCGCCAATACGCTGGCTTTGGCTCTGCACATGAGTCCAATGCCCGCTATAAGATGCTGCTCGAAAAAGGGCAGACCGGTCTGAGCGTGGCGTTCGATCTTCCGACCCAGATGGGCTATGACTCCGATCACGTCATGGCCACCGGCGAAGTTGGTAAAGTCGGTGTGGCGATCTCTTCGATCGAGGACATGGAGATTCTTCTTAAGGATTTACCTCTCGAGAAAATTTCCACCTCAATGACGATCAATTCGACCGCAGGCGTTTTGCTGGCCTTTTACATCGCGGTCGCAAGAAGGCGCGGCATTCCCGCTGATAAGCTCACGGGTACGATTCAAAATGATCTGCTAAAAGAGTATATTGCGCGCGGCACTTACATTTACCCGCCGAACGCTTCGATGCGGGTGATTACTGACATCTTTGACTACTGTTCCCGCGAGGTGCCAAACTGGAATACAATTTCTATTTCTGGCTACCATATTCGGGAGGCCGGATCTACGGCGGCACAAGAAATCGCTTTTACCCTCGCCAATGGCATTACCTATGTTCAGGCGGCTATTGATCGTGGCCTTGACGTTGATTCGTTCGCTGGGCGTCTGAGCTTTTTTTTCAACGTTCACAATAATTTCTTCGAAGAGATCGCTAAGTTTCGCGCTGCTCGCCGAATGTGGGCGCATATCATGAAAGAACGATTTGGGGCTCGTGACGATAAATCGTGGCGTCTTCGTTTTCATACCCAAACCGCCGGCAGCACACTCACCGCTCAACAACCAGAAAACAATATTGTGCGCGTAACCCTGCAAGCGCTCGCTGCAGTACTTGGCGGCACTCAGAGCTTACATACCAATTCAATGGATGAAGCCCTTGGTCTTCCGACCGAGCGGGCAGCGACAATCGCTCTGCGAACTCAACAAATTATTGCCAATGAATCTGGCGTGGCCGATGTCATTGATGGTCTGGGTGGTTCATTTTTTGTTGAAACTATGACTCGAGAACTCGAAGAGGCCGCGACGGATTATATTACTCGTATCGAAAACCTCGGTGGAGTCGTGAAGTGCATCGAGAGCGGATGGATACAAAGGGAGATTCAACAGGCGGCCTACAGCTATCAACGTGCCGTCGAGAACAAGCAAGAGATCGTCGTCGGTGTAAACGATTTCGTGCAGGATAGTCATGGGCACCCCGAAGTTCTAAAAATTTCTGAAGCCACGGCACGCGAACAAATCACTCGCCTCACGCGCTTCAAAGAGGCTCGGGATCAGAAGTTAGTGAAGAGTCATCTCGAGCGAATTCGCAACGCCGCCAAGAGTAATGACAACTTGATGCCTTTGTTCGTGGATGCTGTCGAGGCTCACGTGAGTTTGGGAGAAATCTCCGATTCGCTCCGTGATGTCTTCGGCCTTTTCCGCGAGACTATAACTGTTTGAGGGTATCGGGCCCATTTCTCGCTTGTGACTTATTGATGGACTCGCCCACCTGGAGCGCCCGGCCCTGAGCCCGGCTGCGCATCGCGATTCATGAACTCCATTTTTTTCGCCATCGCCTGACATTCAACGCAGAATTTAGTCATGTTGTCGCTTGATTGCTTGCCAGACGCGCAGAAGTCACCAATTTCCCCCCCCCCCGGTTTGATTGAAAAAATCTGGGAAACTCGGGTTTTGAAAGAGTTTTTGTGTGGCTGTACCGTCGGCGCGGAAGGCTCCAAACGAATCACTGTTGTTGGGAGCATAGTCCGAGGCTTTTGGTTTTGCCATATCTGGATTCCAGAAATTCTCGTCTTTGTTATTGGGATCAAGGCGTTCGTTTGGTTTCAGACTAAGAGCCCTGCAATTCTCTGTTGCATGTATGGAAGGT
>SXRI01000331.1 GCA_005793615.1 Bdellovibrionales bacterium | reverse complement strand
GTGACGCCGTCGCCGGGATCTTAATTACGATTGTGAACGTCATCGGCGGTTTGCTTGTGGGAGTGCTGCAACATGGTCTTGATGTTGCCACGGCTGCGCAATATTACACCAAGCTGACGATCGGTGACGGTCTCGTCAGTCAAATTCCTGCGCTCATTATTTCAACCGCTGCTGGTATTATAGTTACTCGCACCGGTTCTGGCGAAGACATGGGCTCGGAGGTCGTCAGTCAGCTTTTCGTGAATCCGCGTGCGCTCTACATCAGTGCCGGTGTCATCGGCGCACTCGGAGCGATCCCGTCGTTACCTTCGAGTCCATTTTTCATTATTGGTGGTGGCATGGGTGGTTTAGGTTGGGTGATCTCGCGCTATAAATCCGAAGCCGCCGATTTGGAAAGAAAAAGAGCTGATGAGGTTGCGGCGAAACCTGAGAAAGAAAAAATTGAGAGCCTTCTGCCGCTCGACATGGTCGAACTTGAAGTCGGTTACGGGCTGATCAACATCGTTGAAAGCCAACAATCGGGTGATTTGCTTGAACGTATCGGTTCAATTCGTAAACAATTCGCACTCGATCTCGGCATCATTGTTCCGAGCATACATATTCGCGATAACCTTCAGCTCGAGCCCGGTGCCTACCGCGTATTGATCAAAGGAAATAAAGTCGGTGGCGGCACGTTGCGGCCAGAATATCTTTTGGCGATGGATCCCGGAAACACTGTGGGGCACGTGGATGGAATTCCGACCAAAGAACCCGCCTTCGGACTTGATGCGCTGTGGATTGGAATGGCGCAGAAGGAAGAAGCCGAGCTTGCGGGCTTCACAGTCGTTGATCTGCCGACTGTCATGGCAACTCATCTGACTGAGGTGATACGCACTCATGCGCACGAGTTGCTTGGACGCCAGGAGGCGGCGACTCTGGTAGAAAACTTCAAGAAGTCCTATCCGAAGGTGGTGGAGGAGTTGATTCCCGATCCGCTGCCGCTTGGTACCGTGGTTCGCGTTTTGCAGAATCTCTTGCGCGAACAGGTTTCAATTCGCGATCTGTTGACGATCTTTGAGACTCTGGCCGACGAAGCTCATCGCACGAAAGATTCGGAGCTTTTAACCGAGGCCGTACGCAGAGCTCTCGCCCGTGGCATCACCTCCCGCTATCGCAATGATGATGGCAAGGTAGCGGTACTCAATCTTGATCCTCGCCTCGAAGAATTGATTGCGAACTCACTCTTGCAAACTGAGCAAGGGGTTCAGCTGGTCATGGACCCGCGGATCGCTCATTCGATGATCGAAGGTATAGCAAGTACCATTGAGCAACATCCCGAAATCGCCGGACAACCGGTCTTGCTAACAAGTCCTACGGCGCGTCGGCATATTTTCAAACTGACTCATCGGTTTATTCCTCAGCTAGTAGTCTTGTCACACAACGAACTGACAGCCGACGCGCAGATCGCATCGGTAGGACAAGTGGAGTTAGCGCATGCGGGTTAAAAAGTACGAAGCCAAGAACATGAAAGATGCGCTGAAGATGGTCAAGAGCGAGCTCGGACCTGACGCCGTGATTCTCTCGGCGCGCGATAATCGAAAATTCGGTTTACAGGGCGAGAGCAGCGTTGAGGTCACCGCCGCAGTATCGGAATCCACCCTTGAAAAGAAACGTTTTGTAGAGTCGCGGATGACGGCAAATGACCGCGAACGCTTTCACTCGAGTAACGCCCGTACTCAACGGCAAATTATCAATCATATGGTGGATTCGCGCATGCAAGCCACTGGCACGAGCCAAGCTCCCAAGGCGGCGCCACGAGCGATCACTAGAACAAGCTATATAGACATTCAGGATGAGGAAATTGAACCGAGTCCGCGGCGCGCCGAGGCGCTGAGCAAAACACGTGGTCGTTCCGTAAAGGATGTTCTCGATGATTTCGACCAGGACTTCAGCGAAGCAGATCAGTGGCAGCAACGGCCGGCTCGTGCCATCGCCTCCACTGTTCAGGTGCCAAAGACCCAGATTGGCGAGCATCCCTCACCGGAGCGAGCGCTGAGCCGAATTCGCGATGCCGCACGTGAGGCATGGAAGGCCGGAATGTCGACCGCGGAGGAGCAAAAAGCACGAGCGGCAGCTGCCGCCCTAGTCGCTGGGAAATCGGCGGTGCCGGGTACGAGTTCGGGCGGACTTGAGGTCTATGGTTCGCCAGCCTCGGCGCCACCAGCCGAAATCGCTTCTCTCAAGAGTGAAATTGATCGATTGCACAAGGTCCTCGAGGGATTTCAAAAGGTTCCGCAGACCTTCACGAACCGCCATCCCGGCGCGGATTACGGCATTTCCTATGATTTGAGCTTCATGTTCGAAAAGCTCACCAGTGCCGGAGTGACTGTGGATAATGCCGTGGAAATCCTTTCACAGGCGGCTAAGGAGCTTGATCCCATCCAGAGCAAAAAGCGTCCCATCGTTGACGCCTGGGTCGCGCGCTATTTTTTAAACAATATTCAGGTAGTGTCGCAACCTTGGAACGGTCGCCTGCATCTCTTCGTCGGCGGCGCGGGAAGCGGCAAGACGGCATCGCTTGTGAAAATGGCGAGCCACTTGGTTGTTAAAGCTAAAAAGAAAGTGGCGATTCTCTCGACCGATTCCTTTAAAGTCGGCGCTGTTGATCAACTCAAAATCTATTGCCAGATTCTCAACGTACCATTTGCGGTGATACGAAACCGCAAGGATTGGGAATGGGTTTTGGGGCAGCTGGGCCATATTGACCACGTGTTGGTTGACTTTCCTGGCTTCCAGCTCCGCGATTTGGATGAGATCCATTTACTTAAGTCACTTTTGCCTCCGCAAGAGGTGGTGCCGGTCTGTCATCTCTGCGTTTCAGCCACCACCAAAGACGGTGATGCCTACGAAATCGCGCGACGTTATAAGGTTGCCGATTTCTCGGATCTGATCATCACCAACCTGGACCAGTCGGTTCAACACGGCATCGTTTTTAATTTACATAAGAAAACGGCTAGACCTCTTCACTCATTCGGTATCGGCTCACGTATCCCAGAGGATTTCGAGGCCGCGAGCAAGGAGAGGGTACTGGATTTGATCTTCAAGCTTACTAAATTGCGAAAGGAG
>SXRI01000330.1 GCA_005793615.1 Bdellovibrionales bacterium | reverse complement strand
TCTTCGCCAGCGTACCAGAAGAACTCGATCGTGCGTTCGGGCTGTTTCTTGGTCAGCAGAATGCGCAGAGCCTCGACCAGATTTGCTGAGCCAGAGGCATTGTCATCAGCCCCAGGTGCGTCGCCGCCACCACTGTTGATCGAGTCCAAATGACCGCCGATAACAATGATCTCATTGGGGCGCTGCGAACCTTGAATGCGCACTTTAAGCGAGTTCTGTTGAATTCGTTGATGTGTAACCGTCTCGACTGTGACCGGCAGTGATGAGCCTTTGGTGATCTCTTCGATGCGTGCTTTGAGGGCTTCAACGCCGCGATTAGGTTGCTCGTCGCGATACTCGCGATTGGGAAAGCTCGAGAGCAGTTCAACGGTCGCGCGCATATTGGCCGTATTGACTTCTTCAAGTGCCGCTGCGATCTCCGGTTTTTTCTCCACGTCTGCGAATGCTTCTGTAGTCGGATGAAAGCGGCGGTTTTTCGCGTTCTGTTCGCGGATCTGTCCGAAAACATCACTGATCAACGGGTGCTTGGCATCGACAGTACCGAACGGCAGCATCTCAAAACCACCGCACTTTCCTTCAGCGTGAGCCAGTTCGGTCATGCGCAACTCTTGCTCGTTCGTCAAGATGCCATAGCCGAGTCCCAATTCCTGATCCACGGTCAATAACTCTACACCAGCCTTTTCCAGAATTCCCAAGTCAGCGATCACCGGCTTGGGAAGAGTGTTTTTTACTGAAGACGTGTGCGTATGTGCCGAAGCGTTGGCTCCGACAAAAGCTAAGGCGCATGTAAATAAAATTGATTTAAGTACAGATCTAGCCGTCGTGGCCTGTTGGCGATGAAGATTCGTTTGAATTTCCAATTGAGTACTGTGCATTTCCCCTCCCGTAAAAAATGCGCCCGCAAAATCGCGGGTGTCAGGGACCCCATTCCCTTAGCGCCCTAGTGTGTCCGAAGGACCCAAGTCTGTCGATAAAGAATCTCGCCTTAAACACGGTGCGCATCGACGGAAAGGTTCGAAATCAGGCCAAAATCGGGAACAGTATTAGCGTCCCTTATGGAAGCTCATAGCGAAAGAGCGGGCGAGACCTTGAGAGGCGGGAATTGCAGGGTTAAGCATGACCTGGCCTCGACTTAGAGTGAGTAAGATTTGGAGTCCGTCTCACAACGAGACGGTTTGGCTTTTCACTTCTGCTTGCCTACGACCGAGTGCTTGATCAGCAATGAAATTCCTTATCAGGAGTCTCAGTTTTGCCGATAGGAATTGAGGATTTACGTGGAGTTTGGAAACAGCTAGAGATGACGGCGCTCGAAATGATTTTTAGAACCCTCATACCTTTGCTTCTCATTTTGCAGATTGCGCTTCTGCCGGGGCAGAGTTTTGCGAGTCGCAAGGTTGCATCTGTTAGAACGGGCCCTCAAAAGAAGTCGCAACGAGCACAACCGAGTAATAAAGAATTAATGAATTCTCTTCGCGAGGCTTCTCTCGATGCAATTGGCAGGGTGTTTTTGCTCTATGAATCTCCGGAAGAACTCACAGATCTGGTTTTGAGTTCGATGTCACCCAAGGATCGTGAAGAGATGCGGCCGCTTTTGATGAAGGAAGTGGTCAAACTCTCTCCGCGCATCAATGGCGACGCACTTGAGTTAACTGGTTCGCAATCCAAAATTGTGCTGCGTTGGCCGCAGTTTCCAGCTCCGACCTTCAATATCAACGGGGTCGATTGGACGGTTTCTTCGCATCAGTCGTTGAAGTTCAATGTTGATCTTCTTATGAAGCTCCAGCTGCGCCATGGGAAAAAAACTTCACTGTGGCGTTTTGCGGTTGAGGAGGCTCAGGCCACCTTTTGGGGAGGTGTGGGGCTTGTCGTCACCGGAGCGCTTCTCGGCGAGGTTATCAAAACGGCCAAGGACATCGCCATGGATCAGTTCTGTGTGGCTTACTACAATGTCGGCGAGAGGACTCGGGCCACGTGCATTTCGACGCTGGAAAAACTCGCCAAGGCTAAGGAATTTCACGAGAAGCTTTCTGGCGTGAAAAGTGAAGTCGCGGTCAAAAAGATCAATAATAGTTTGAAAGGTTTGGCGGATACGAGAAAAATCTGGGTGCCGGGCAGAGTGAGAAGCTGCCCTACTTCCAAAACACAAGATGTTTATGTTGCCGATGTTCGTTTAGTGAAAACGCAAAATGGAAGAGCCCAATTGGTTGGGGATTGGAGCACGGTCAGGTTTGAGCTGCAACCGGGTACCGGTAAACTCAAGAACGGCATCATCGTGCCGAGCGGTACGGACATGAACTCTGCTGATTTGATCGATGCTGCGAAGGCGTATTTCGAATTTGATGACAACGGTCTCAAAGTGATTTCTGTACCTAATCCACAGCGTGACAGCCTGGATGTGCCACCGATGGTGGAGATCAGTATGGCTAAAGACGAAGGGGTGTTACAACCATGGGCAGTATCTCAGAAATCACAATGGGTTGAACTGGTCTCACAAGTCAATGCATTGATTGCCGGGTGTATTGTGGCTGAGACTCAGGCCAAAGTGAATGCGCAGGAGGGGAAGCCCACAACACCCGTCCAACAAGAAGAGCACCCGGCGCTTCCCACTGGCTCGGGAATGAAGGATTCGTCGCCGAAAGAAGGCGCGGCGCCGGCGCCCACGGTTCGCTAGAATTTCAAATCATCGCGATGTTCAACGATTTTAGAAATGTGGCCCCACTTCACCGCTTGTTCCGCCGACATCCAGTTGTCGCGATCAAGGGCTTTTTTAACCTCGTCAGGTGAGCGGCCGCATTCTTTCACATACAGATCGATAATGCGGTTTTTAGTTTCAAGAAGATCCTTGGCGTGAATCTCGATGTCACTGACCGAGCCGGCCATACCTGAGATCGACGGTTGATGCACCAGGATTTTCGAATTCGGAAAGGCAAAGCGATTTTGCGGTTTGGCACACAGAGTGATGATTGAACCCATGCTCGCCGCAAGACCGGTAACGACGGTGACGATCGGTGGGCGAACAAAGCGGGCGCAATCAAAGATTGCAAAGCCTGAGTGAACTTCGCCGCCGGGGCTGTTGATGAAAAGATAGATCGGGTCTTTGTCGTTATAGCGCTCGAGCGCTAAAAGTTTTGAGTTTACAGCATGCGCGAGCTTGGCATCGACCGGAGTTGAGAGCAGGACGACGCGTGCTTCGAAAAGTTCCTTTTCAATCTGCGGACCGGAACTTTCTTTGGCTTTATCGTTGCTCTCTTTGCCGTCGTCGTCTTTACCCTTTGAGAAACTCGGGGAGATTGAACTGTTTCTGAGGCTGTCGGTGACGATATCCCTGATGAGTTGCTTGGTCTCGTAATTGATCGCGGACACGTTTGCTCCTTCGCAGGCTTAAATTCTTTAGTTAAATCATGACAGTGAGAGTTGCGGGCGTCCACCTTGCAGTGCTTCACGTCTTTAGTCTTGATGCGTGGGCTTCAAAGTGTCGCCAGTGGGTGCCCGGAAAAAAGCAGAGCCAGTATCGCCGCGCCGAGAATGATGCGGTAAATGCCAAACCAAAAAAAACCATGCCGGGTCAGAAAGCTAAGAAAGGTTTTGATGGTGATCGCCCCGACCACAAATGACACCAAGTTGCCGATCAGCAAAATGGAAACCTGGCCGGGTTCAATGTTCTGATAAATATTGAAAAGCTTGTAGCAAGTGGCGGCGGCAAGAGTGGGCACGGCCAGTAAGAATGAAAACTCAGCTGCGGCCTCACGCGTGAGCTTTACCCCGAGGCCGCCGACAATTGATGCC
>SXRI01000329.1 GCA_005793615.1 Bdellovibrionales bacterium | reverse complement strand
TGAGTCGCAGCGCAAGGCCCGAGCCACCCTTGACTGACAGGATCTGAAATGCGAAAACTAAATCAGTAGCGTCGCTACGCTCCGATAGCCGGGCGGAATCGAACCGAAACAGCCGGGCGCCTTAACCGAAATACGCATCAGTTTAACGAAAGCCACCAAGATGCTGTAGTAGACGTGTGCTTTGACGGCCTCAACGCCGATACCAAGGTACTGCACATTGTGCAGCTCACGTACCATGGATTGAGCCATGAGCAATTGGTCACTTAAAAGGTAGGCCAAGACGTTCATGGTGACGTTGACCTTTGATACCAAGAGGCGCCGTTGCCGTTCTTCGCCGGTCGCTTTTCCGTAACCGATTCGTGTACGGCTGCGAAACATGGCCATGGACCAGTGTCCGACTAGCGAGACGATGGAGCCGGCAACACTTTTCGGAAAGGGTTCATTCAGGAGCTCTAACGCCGTAAACAGCTCGGTCTTGGCAAGATCATGGCGACCTTCAGAGGCGTGCGCGAGTCCAAGAAGGTAATGAAGTCGGGCGCGATCAGGTGCTGAAGAAAGTTGCTCGAGTGCCGTGTGAAAGTTGTCGATGGCGGCTTGCTGTCGTCCCGTTCGTGTGCAGGCCAGACCGATGGATTCGTAGAGGTGACTCAAATCATCTGCAGAGATACTCAAGGATTGGGCGGCTCCCAAGGCTCGACGGAGAAGTTCGAGAGCTTCTTCATTAGAGAAATTCAATAGAGCATGTGTGGCTGCGGCCAAGCTGGTTTTATAAACCTTGTCGGGGTTTTTTTCGGGAAAACCCAAGAAATAGTGTCGCGCGAGAGCGTAGATTTTTTGCGGTGATTGGTCGGTAACGTGGTCGAGGCTTTCCGCGAGCTGTTGGTGCAGAAAGTTAAGTTGATTAGCGGGTATTGATTTGATCAGGGCTTCGGAAACTCGGTTATGGACGAAACTGTATCCACGCGTGGTTTTCTCGATCAGTACGCGCAGTAGACCTTCAGAGAGAGCGCGTTGTATGGTTTCGCGGGGAACCTTGGCGGCGTTGATCAAAAGTTCGATTTCGAATTCATAACCGATGACGGCTGCGAGTGAGAGTATCTGTTTGGCGTCATGAGATAGAGTCGAAATACGATTGATCAATAGCTGAATGACATCATCGGGCAGCTCGACATCATGAAAGTACTGGGTATCAAAGATCCATTTTTCCTCGGTGGGCTTGAGCATCCCGCGATCGAGAAGCGTTCTCAGGTATTCGCCGAGAGCGAAGGGGTTGCCGTTGGCTTTCGCCGCCACTCGTTGCACACTGGCGGAATCAAGCGGTTTGCCGCCAAGATGGGCCGCGACCAGGCGCTCAATCGCTTCACTCTGCAGGGGCTTTAGCGTAATTAGCGTGACCCACGCACCGTGAACGGTTTCCAAAAGTAGCTTGAGTGCTGGTTTACTCTTAGGATCGTTGCGTGACGTGGTTGCGAGAAGCAGAGCACTGGAGTTGATGAGCGGTGCTAGCTTGCGAAAAATGGCGAGGGTGCCATCGTCAAGCCATTGAATGTCGTCGATCACGAGGATGATGGGGCCAGTCAATTTTGGAAGCACGTTAAAAAACTCAGCAACCTTTAGATAAAAGCGCTCCTGTTCGTCATTGCCGTCGAGGGGCGGCACTTCAGCGGCATCGCTCAGCAACTCTTGCAGGCCGGGTGACAGACGTCGAATGATGCCGGCAAGATCGCCAGCGGCCGTCCGAATGCTGTTGAATATCCTAAGCTGTTCACCCTCTGGGGCATTTGCTGTTCGCTGGAGTAGGTCGTCAATGGCTTCGCGCAATGGCCCGAAGGGGATGGTTTCATTCTGTTTGGCCTTACCGCTCATGACCAAAACTTCATGTTGCTGCTGAGAGTGCAGCATCTCGCGAAGGATCCGAGTCTTGCCGCTGCCGCCTTCGCCCGCAACCACCACCACAGAGCCGCGTCCGGCGCGAGCGAGAGCACAGACCTTGGCAAGATCAATCACCTCTTGTTCACGCCCTACAAAAGCGAGCTCAGCGACTCGCAGAGCTGAATCATGTGTACCGAGCGGGTAGGGCGCGCCGGCGCGTTCGATGCCATCGAGGTTTTCCAGATCTATGGAAAGACCTTTCGCGCTTTGGTAGCGCAGATCGGGGTCCTTCTCGAGGAGCTTCAAAATAATGGCCGAAAGCGACGGTCGAATTCCGAGATTGATGTTCGAAGGCGAAGTCGGTAGGCCGGTCATGTGCAGCGCCATCAATGCAATTGCCGTTTTGGCCTCAAAGACCGGTTTTCCGGTGGCGCAGTGGAAAAGAACTCCGCCGAGTGAGTAGAGATCCGAGCGACTATCGACGGGTTGTTTGAGTAGCCCAGTTTGCTCAGGTGCCGCGTAAAGAAGAGTGCCGAGAATATCGCCTTCGGCATCGGGATCCAGCCCCTGGCGAATGTCGTTGATCTCGGTAGCAAAACCGAAGTCGATGAGTTTGATGTGGCCATCAGCGGTGAGGAGAATATTGTCAGGCTTAAGATTCTTATGAACAACGCCGCGGCAGTGGAAGTAGTCGAGTATTGGCGTAAGTTCTCTCGCGAACTTAAGGAGTTCGTACTCCGTAAAGGGCATGCGAGCTAAACGGCTTTTGAGGGACTCGCCCTCAACCAACTCCATAACGAGGTAGGGGCGCCCGTCATCGGTTTCACCGATTTCATGCAGTTGAGGCAGGCCTGGATGACTTAGTTTGGCGACGGTTGCGGCTTCCTTGAGAAAGCGCAGATGACGAAGATCCGCGTTTTCGGAGAACTCGCGCTGAGTTTTGATCAGCTTTAACGCATAGGTCTTGCCGCCGCGGTTGACGCGGTAGACGACGCTGGTTGCTCCCGCCCCTAAAACGCGTTCAAATTTGAATCCTGGAATTTTGGGTGTATCAACTATCACCTCAATATTCTTTCATAAATTAAGAATCAAAACGAGTCCCGGGGGCTAAGGTCAGAACCGGGCTCACGATTCGTCGAGGCTAGCCTCTAGCTGCTGAAACGCTTGTCAAGAGCGGTGCGACAAAGTATGGTGAAACCCACCTAAAGTACAGGATCCCGTAGCTCAGCTGGATAG
>SXRI01000328.1 GCA_005793615.1 Bdellovibrionales bacterium | reverse complement strand
CCGACAAGTGCCAATGGTGCAGTCGCACCACTTAGACGTTCACTGAACGGAGGAAAAGCATGTTGATGAAAAGGATCGTTCTCCCACTCTTAGCTGTTTCTACGCTACTGTCGACTTCGCCAGCGTCGGCCGATCATTTCCGAAGGTTTCGTTGCCAAGAGGCACAGCAAAACTTAAATGGGGCACAGGCCGGACTTAATTACG
This sequence comes from Bdellovibrionales bacterium, assembly GCA_005793615.1. GTDB lineage: Bacteria > Bdellovibrionota > Bdellovibrionia > Bdellovibrionales > JAMPXM01 > SXRI01. The sequence continues at coordinate 4,402 of SXRI01000328.1, read as the reverse complement.
CTCTGTTAATACTGTCACAAGCGAACAATATTTGTGGCGGCGCAATTGCTTGTATCATCACAGCTCAACACGCCTATAACCAGGCGCTTGTAAATCTGCAACAAGCGCAGCAAAACGTGCGTTTTGCTTGTCGTCCGCGTCCGCCGGGAGGCGGCTGGGGGCAACCTCCTCGCCCTCGTCCGCCGCGTCCCTTTCCACCGCGTCCATTCCCGCCCGGGCCCGTTGAACCACAGCCGTTTCCGGATCCGGGAATGCCCGACACCAATGATCCCACTAATCCGGATGGCACTGAGCAAGGCCCCATTGATGAGGGTCATACTCCGCCAGGAGCACGCCCATTTCCGCCAGTCGTGATCGGCGGTGGACGGTAGATCTAGAAGTTGATCGCCACGCCGAGAGTCCCAACACTTTTTGCTTCAGTGCTGGGACTCTTAACGCCTCAGTAAACTAACGCAATGGCGCTTGGCTTGACGAAATCAAAGATCGCTGCTGTATACTACCCCCCACTTCAGCCAGGCCGCCACGGCCTGTGCTGAAGATTTGCCGATTAACTTTGGAGGGGTCCAGTGTTCCGAAAAATTGCCTTGTCACTTTCTCAATCAATTAAAATAACAACAGCTGTTCTTGCGACGTTTGTTCTTGCGACGTTTGCGCCAGCATCAGCTCTGGCTTTGCCGATTTCGGAGAATCTTCATGCCTTGGTTCCGCCAGCAAGTCTGACGGCAAACTACAATTTTGAGGGTATCGTCGCGCTCGACAACTGCTCAGGAAGTATCGTTCGTTTTGAACACTCCGGCGACTCGGATGCGGCAATGGTTCTTTCGAACGGACACTGTCTTGAGTCCGGATTTCCGACCCCGGGAACTTATGTTTACCAACAGCCCAGCTCACGCACCTTCAAGGTGCTCGATCCTGGCGCGCAAACTCTAGGAACTCTGCGCGCGACAAAAGTGATTTTTGGCACTATGACAAAAACCGACGCTGCACTCTATCAGCTCAAGGAAACCTACGCTGAGATTCTCGAGAAGTTCAATATTCGCCCTCTGACTCTTTCATCGCAGCGCCCGAACGCGAGCGATCCACTGGAGGTTATTTCCGGTTACTGGCGTCGAGGCTATACCTGCTCGCTCGATGGTTTTGTCCCCAAGCTAAAGGAAGATGTGTTTACTTTCATGGATTCGATTCGTTACTCGAGTTCCGGATGTGAAATTATCGGCGGCACCTCGGGCTCACCTATAGTCTTCAAAGGTTCGCGTACCGTCATCGGCGTCAACAATACCAGCAATAAAGACGGCGAATCGTGCACCATGAACAATCCATGCGAAGTCGATGTCAGCGGCAACGTGAGCGTTCGTCACGGCAGCGGCTACGGTCAACAGACCTACTGGTTTTACACCTGCTTAAACAGCGACAAGCAAGTGGATCTCTCTGTCGCTGGCTGCATGCTTGCTCCTTAACGAGCCTTTTGTGCGCGAGCCCGATGGTTGGTGAGGAAAATTGAAACCGCCTCTTGAAGATTTATCGGATCTTTAATGACGGTGGTGGCAAAACATTTGCTTGGCTCAACGAACTGATCGTGCATGGGCTTGACCTGTTTGGTAAATTGCGCGCGTACGCCTTCGGGTGTGCGCCCGCGTTCTGAAACATCGCGCTTGAGGCGCCTATTGAAACGCAATTCCTCAGGCGTATCAAAAAAGATTAGTTCGTCAAAAATCGATCGCAATTCTTCGAAGTGAAATATCAATATGCCATCGGCAATGATTACCTGGCGCGCCTGAACCTTAATTGTATCAGGGCATCTTTGATGTGTCGCAAAGTCATACTTGGGTATGTCGACTGCATATCCCGACTTCAATTGCCGAAGACAACTCGCCAAGAGTCTTGAGTCAATGCTGTCAGGGTGATCGAAATTGACCCTGCCGCCATCGGCATCAAAGTGCGCCGACTGATCAAAATAAAAATTGTCTTGCGGTACAATTTCGCAATCCGCGGCACCAAGAGCCCGGGCGATCGCATGCGCGAAGTAGGTCTTTCCCGAGCCACTGCCTCCGGAAACGCCAAGAAGATAAGGCCTATTTTGTTTGGTAGAGGCGGTCACCCGCATCTCCTAATCCAGGAACCAGATAGCCCAGTTCATTGATTTCTTTCTCAATGTTCAAGGTGTAGATCTCGACGTCAGGGTGAAAATAATGAATGCGTTCAACGGCAAACGCGCTTATCAAAATAGTCATGATCTTAATGCGCCCCACCTCATAGCTCTTCAGGCGATCAATCGCGGCAATCATGGTATCAGCCGTAGAAACCAGTGGATCACAGAGAAGAGCCGAACGTCCTTTGATATCAGCAGGTACTTTGAAGTAATACTCAACTGTGTTGTGAATGAACTTGTCGCGGTAGATTCCAATAAACCCGGCCGGGGCAAAGGGAATCATCGACAGGATGGCATCAAGCATGCCGTTGCCGGCACGCATGACCGAAACCACCACTGGCGGGTTCTGAATACGCTCAACCTGCGCTTTGGCGATCGGCGTTTCGACTTCGAACGCGCGCATATCGGACCAATCACGCATCACCTCATGCGCGAGAATGCGGCTAATCTCTTTCACCAGATCGCGAAACTCATTGGAGTTGGTGTTTTTGTCGCGTAGATAACCAAGCTTATGCCTGAGAAGCGGATGATACAGAACTTCGACTTTCGCCTTCACGGTTGGCTCCTCATTCATTTTAAAACACCGTTCCGTCGCTAATAATATTTAGCGGTGGCGAGCCATCGGCTCGTTTTTCTCGCGCGAGAAAACGCCCGGCCCACCATGTCCCGCCTTCCAGCACTTTCGCCAAGGGAAACTCAGCAGGCGTTTTTCCGAGCGCAGTTTGCACTTTCGCGCCGATCTGATCGAGCAGATATACCGTCAACGCCCGCCATTCGATGATGAGATCAGATGACGGCTCCCAAGCCATTTTCGCCTGCGCTGAATCCCGAAGGCGCAAAAGACCGCTATCGATCATCAACCCGCCGTTTCGATATTCGGCAAGACCCGTGAGATTCTCTACACCACGCACTTCAATTCCGGCCTCGAGGATCGGCTCTATGAGTGAGTAGGTCATCCATTGCGAAAGTTTATGAAAGGGCACAAGATTTTCCGCTAGGACCGTACCTGCGAACGGAGAGTAAAGCCAAACATCACCAAGATTCACATTGTTTGCACTTAAACGCCCCGGCCAAATAGGCCCAAAGCCATCAAGCACCGCGCGCAAGATCTGCGTCGCCGTCACACAATGACCATGCCGAGAAATCAAAAGATCAATAATGTTTCCCGGTCGCCCATTGCAAAATAGCGCGCGATCCTCAACGGCTTTCGCCAAGTTACACAAAAGTGCTACCCGACCATCAACCCCGAGAAGGGGATTAGTGGGCGAAACCTGAAAACACTCCTCAATCGCCCGCGCCGTGACTGCGCTGAGGCCAACCGAGTCAGCCTGTAGGCTGCGCGAATCGTGACTCAATTTTCCAGAGAGAAAAAGAGACAAGCTTGCAAGCCCTAGCCCTTCGGAGCGAGAATAGGTCTCTGGTGTGTGATTTTTCGGCGAGTGATTCTCCGGCGAGCGAGACTCTAAGTATTTCCACTGCGCGCCGGCTCCAGCGTCAAGCAGAACCGACGTGATGACCAGATCAAGTTTACAGCGGGCTTTCTCCACCGGCTCATGACCTGCCAGGAATTGATCGATTTTCACTATACGATCGATGCCGCCAGCTCGAAAATGCCCCCAGCGGGAATGAAATGGAATTTTCAGATCAGGATATTTGCGCCTAATCACACTGAGTACATAATCGACCGTGGAAGCGAGCTTTTCGGCGTCATAGATGAACGCGGTCTTACCAGCCTGACATAACTCAAAAATCCGCTGTGCTTGAGCGCGAATGGCCTCTGGCGAAAGAATCCAATCCAGCTGCCCGGGCGAAAGATTGACAACTCGGTTTTTAGCCTCATCATTCATCGATTTTACGCCCCTTCACCTTCGTGAGCTCTTCCTTGGTTTTAATCGACCCCTCGGTGAAATAGCCGGCCGCCCTTTTCGCCTCGATCTCGACTTTGGCATCATGAGGGATGAGTTCATCAGGAATGGAAATCCGATTGACGATTTCTATTCCACCCTTAACGATCGCGTCGTACTTCATATTACTCATTGAGTGCAGATTGTGAATCTTGGTGATGCCGAAGAAATGCAGACAATCAGGCATGAATTGCTGAAAGCGCGCATCTTCGGTGCCGGCAACACATTCCGTGCGTTGAAAATAAGTCGCCGCCGTATCGCCGCCTTCTTGCCGCTTGCGAGCGTTATACACCAGAAACTTCGTCACTTCACCGAGTGCACGCCCCTCTTTGCGATAGTAGATGATGAT